>JAPPBX010000033.1 GCA_026702755.1 Candidatus Poribacteria bacterium
ACGCACGCATCAAACTCAACAAATTATATCCAGCAATATAAATGTGACAGACTATTAGGTTATAATAGTCGAGATTGATGGACAAATCTAAAGGAGAAGAAGAAATGAAGTGGCAATTGACTTTCGTACTACCGTTGCTCTTGGGAGCGGTAGCATTCGCGGGGTGTTATACGCAAGTCGGCTATCATGCGTCTTCGGGTTTTGATCAAAAATATAATAGGGCTTTGGAAGAAGAAAAAATGGAAGGTGTCTCTGAGGCAGAATCGGAAGAATTAGAGTCAGAGAATGCTGAAGAATCGGAAGGTTATTACGGGCGGCGGAAGTATACCCGTCGTACCGTTTACGCGTATCCTTCCAGTTACGGTAACTATTGGATGCCTTACATACCGTATCCGTATGGCTATTATCCACCGGTTGCGCGCTATTATCCGCCTCCTTGGTTTTACGGATACAGGTACTACGGTTACGCACCCTATTATCGAGGCTATTATCCTTATACAAACGTCTACCGACGGTACTATCGTGGGAGTCGATATGTGCCACTTTCACGGCGGACATACAAAAAGGGTGATTTGCGGTTGGAAAATAAGCGTTCTCGGAGTTCACGTAGCGTGACTTCACCAAAGTCAAGATCCGAACGACTGCAGCGACGCACGAAAAATCGGAACGAAAAATAATGGAAGGGTGGGTCTACGGAGAAACACTTCAAAATCCCAAACCCACCTAAACGGACCGCAAGGAAAAGTTAAAAATTGGAGGAATCGAAACGATGAAACGAACAGTGTATACGACTTTTATTTTCCTGTTTGCTGCCGTGTTCTTTACAACTGTCGGCGTAGCACAAGTAGAGGAAATGGCGATCGGAAATACATTCGGTGTTGGCGCACGGACGATGGGAATGGGCGGTGCCTCTGTCGCCCTCGCTGATGATTTCACTGCGCTCTATTGGAATCCTGCGGGGATGGCGCAAATCCAAAAATTTGAATTTTTTAGCAGTTTTTCGCATAACACAGCGAGTACAGATACGTACTTTGCTGGAGATGAGATAACCGGGACGACCCGTTCACAGATGCGTCCGAATTCTATCGGATTTGTTTATCCAATCCAGACGAGACGCGGGGGGTGGGCAGTTGGTTTCGGTTACAATCGTCCACAAAACTTCGACTATCAGACTGCCATTCAAGGCATTGACCCCAGTTCAGGAACCGACTTTAGCGGGTTCGCTGTTGATGAAACCAACATAAACAGTGGCGGCATTGGGATATGGAGTTTTGGTACGAGTGTGTACGTCTCAAAACGGGTCCTTATTGGCGGTTCGTTGGACTTCTGGCAAGGGAGTAGCTTGAATGAGTTGGATACGACAGGTACCGATCTATTGAAGGTGGATAGTGACTTGTCACGCTTCAGGTACGACGATGAAATTGACCGAGAGTATTCAGGTTTAGGCGGTAGGATAGGGCTTTTGGCGAACCTGACGGACACTATCAGCCTCGGTCTGACCTTCGTCACACCCGTCGAATTGGGCGTTGATGAACTCTGGTATGAATCAACTCGGGTGGTCTATGATGACGGTGAGGAAACATCTGATGTCCTCGACGGGGCACAAACGTTTGATATTGAGCGTCCCTTTGAAATTGGAACAGGCGTGGCTGTGAAATTGCTAAATAAACAGTTAATCCTGGCTGGCGACATCCAACTCACAGACTGGACCCAGACGCGCTACGATCCAGCCCCTCCTGCGGATGACATTTCAAAGGATAACTTTGAGAAGTTCTATGCGACAACGCTCCAAGCACGGATCGGCGCGGAATACCGAATCCCCGCTATTGGTACACACGTCCGTCTCGGTTATTTTCGGGATACGATTCCATTCACGGATGCCGAGGTTGAAAACGCACGTGATTTCTTGACACTGGGGGCAGGCCAAATCTTTGAGGATTCGCTGAAACTTGATGTCGCGTATATGCTCGGCACTTGGCAACGAAGCAAAAATCAACTTACCACGGAACGGCTTACGCATCGCGTATTCGTATCCGCTGCGTATCGGTTTTAATAGTTGTCAGCAGTCGGCACTCGGGACGTTCGCTGCCCTCACTGTCAGTAATGGATGGTTTTCCATTCTTGGTAACTACTGGCGGTCAATAAGCGGTGGTATCTTTGTATTGAACTACGGTTTAAGCAGAAACGGGCGGAATTTTACCTCCGCCCGTGTGTTTTACCGACTGCTGATAGCCGATAGCCGACAGCCATTAAACCAATTGAATATAACCCATCTGGGTGCCGTCGCCTTTTCGGAGTTCACCGCGTATGATACGTGTGTAGCCGCCGTTTCGATCTTGATACCGCGGTCCAATGTCATCGAACAGTTTGCGCAAGATGTTCTGTTTATCGATGCCACTGCCCTCTTCTCCCCTTCTGGGTTTGTAATGCAGGTTGGTCCCATAGAGCATCTTTGCGGCTTGCCGACGTGCGGGTAGATCTCCGCGTTTTGCGAGCGTAATCAACTTTTCAGCGACACGCCGAAGTTCTTTACACTTCGGTAGTGTTGTCCGAATTTGTTCGTGTTCAAATAGCGCCGTGGCTTGATTGCGGAAAAGTGCTTTTCGATGACTTGTCGTTCGTCCCAATTTCCTTCCACGTTTTCTGTGGCGCATCGTCTTCCTCCATTTACGCGTTGTCGTGAAGAATTTAGGTAGCCGGTTGCAAGGGGGCTTGCATCATATCTTCTTCGTCGAGGTCCGCGTCGTCTACATCGTCCAGATTCATTCCGAGGGAAAGTCCCATGTTGTCAAGTTGTTCCTTAATTTCGTTGAGCGATGTCCGCCCGAAATTCTTGTACTCCAACATATCCTTTTCCTCTTTTGTGACGAGTTCTCGTATAGTTTTAATGTTAGCAGTTTCAAGGCAATTGCTGGCGCGGACAGAGAGTTCAAGCTCGGAGACGGGCTTGGCGAGATAGCGGTTGCGTCGGAGTTTCGCCTCATCAATCTCTGGTTCCGGTTCAACATAACTTTCATCAAATTCTGTAAAGATCTCGAGTTGTTCCAACAAGATGTCGGCAGCGCGTGTGACAGCTTCCTTCGCTGTGATAGTCGCATCCGTCCAGACTTCAAGGTTAAGCTTATCGAAGTTCGTCATATCCCCGACACGTGTTTCCTCTACCCAAAAGTTGACTTTCTCAACAGGTGAGAACTTTGCGTCAACTGGAATCAATCCGATTTCGTGTCTCGGTGGTCTGTGCTCTTCAGCGAGAGAGTATCCTCTTCCGGTTTGCACATGAATTTCTATGTCCAATCCTTCGCATTCATCAAGGGTCGCGATATGCTGGTCAGGGTTTATAATCTCAACGTACGCGTTAGGACGAATGTCAGCTGCTGTGATTTCACCGGAGCCTTCTGCTTTCAGTGTGAGTCGCATTGGATCGTCGGTTGATATGTTTAATCGGATCTCTTTGAGATTGAGAATAATCTGTACCACATCTTCCAGGACTCCGGGGATCGTAGCGTACTCGTGCTTTACTTGCTCAATTTGAACAGCTGTAATCGCTGCACCTTTAATTGACGACAGGAGGACTCGGCGTAGTGAATTGCCGAGGGTCATCCCAAATCCGCGCTCGAAAGGTTCAGCGGTATACTTCGCGTAATTGGGGCGTAAGGAGACTGTATCAGTTTTCAGCCGTTCGGGCTTTTCTAGCTCGGACCTTATCATCGATTTCCTCCTACAGGAATAGATTAAGTGTTAGCATACGGACAAACGGAGCGGCAGCGTGTTTGTATTTAGTACACGCCCTCTTAATTTTATGTCTGTATTGTATTTTGGGACATCCCCTAATTTCCTCGTGTGAGGTAGATTGCTGCTAAGCTCTTGATTGTATATAATAGGTACGCAGTCGTATCGCATACCGGCTTATAAAACCTATAGGCAGTAACACACGGGTATGGGGATGTACCTATCGGGAGTAAAGTTCAATGATGAGTTGCATTTCAAGGTCCGCAGCGATCTGCTCCACCACCGGTGCACCCTGAACACGCCCTTCTGGTTTGTCCCTGTCAATTTCCAGCCATTCAGGTGCCCCGCGATGCTGTGAGTAATCTAATGCCTCTTGAATGGTAGCGAGGTGCTGACTCCGTTCGCGTGGCGTAATGACATCCCCGACTTTCACTACATAAGAAGGGATGTTAACTCGCTTGCCATTCACGGTGAAGTGGTTGTGCTTCACAAGTTGCCGCGCCTGATTTCTGGAAGTTGCGAATCCGAGTCGATAAACGACATTGTCTAACCGGCGTTCAAGGAAACTAATTAAGTTCTCACCAGCGATACCAGTTTGGCGCGCTGCTTTGAAATAATAATTCCGAAATTGTTTCTCAAAAACACCGTAAGTACGTTTGACTTTCTGTTTGGCGCGCAACTGTCGTCGGAAGTCGTCCCCGCGACCTCTGCGCGGAATAGTCTGTCCGTGTTCGCCAGGCGGATAACTGCGGCGTTCAAAAGAACACTTGGGACCATCGCAGCGCCGCCCTTTCAGAAAGAGTTTTTCACCTTCCCGGCGACATAATTTACAGACTGAATCTAAATATCTGCTCATTCCCTCTCCTTATATAAAAACCCTTAAACCCGCCGTCTCTTAGGCGGACGACATCCATTGTGTGGGATCGGAGTCACGTCCTTCATTAAACTAATTTCGAGACCGGCTGCAGCAAGTGCCCGTATCGAAGACTCGCGTCCTGAACCGGGACCCTTGACTCTAACCTCCACGCGTTTCACGCCGTGATCCATTGCTCTGCGGGCACACGCTTCTGCTGTTTGTTGTGCAGCAAAGGGCGTTGACTTCCGTGAACCAGTAAAGGTCATACCAGCGTTTGCCCAAGCAACGGTATTTCCGTTTAAGTCTGTTATCGTAATAATTGTATTATTGAAGGTCGCTTGTATGTGTGCGATACCCTCGGGGACGTTCTTACGTTCTCTTCTTCTTCCACGCAAAACGGTTCTCCTTTCTTATCAGTGGTTGTCAGTTATCGGTTATCAATTGTCAAAGTCAGCAACTGTGCTAAAGTTTCAAAGTGTGCTAAAGTTGCGAATGCCTCACAGTGAGAGTAACTTTACGGACTTTAGAAACACTTTAGGAACTTCTTTAACGGATAACTATTGCCTCTGCTAACCGATAACTGAAGGCAATTGCGTTAGCCGCCTTTGCGTGCTGCCTCTTTAGCTTTTCTACCAACGGAAATCGTTCGTGCTTTCCCTTTGCGGGTACGAGCGTTGGTATTCGTACGCTGTCCGCGGACAGGTAGCTGCCGACGGTGCCGCAAACCACGATAACTATTGATATCCATTAGTCGTTTAATGTTCTGGTCAATTTCGCGACGCAAATCACCTTCAATCTTGTATTCTTGAACCTTGTCTCGGAGTTGGTTAATCTCATTTTCAGCGAGGTTGTCAACTTTTTTTCCTGGGTCAAGATCAAGGTCGGTGACAATTTGCGATGCGGTATAACGGCCGATGCCATAAATTGCTGTTAGGGCAATATCCACCCGTTTGTCTCGGGGTAAGTCAACCCCTGCGATCCTTGCCATGAGTTTCCTCCTTCTCGGAATCCGAGAGGTGTAAACGGATTAGCCTTGTCTTTGTTTGTGCTTCGGGTTTGAAGGACAAATGACGCGGATTATCCCTTTTCGTTTGACAATTTTACACTGGTTACACATCTTTTTAACAGAAGGTTTGACTTTCATGATGTCCTCTTTCAGGTGAAAGTGCTCAACGCCGTCTGCCTTTGAGCTTACGATCTTTTAAGAATCCTTCATAATGGCGTACCGTTAAATAGGATTCGATTTGTGACATTGTATCTAACACGACACCGACGACAATCAAGATAGAAGCACCTTCCACCATGTTTCCAACGTTAAGCCGACTTGTGATAATAATCGGAATCACGGCGATAGCGGCGAGAAAAATTGCCCCTGGAAGCGTAATACGCGTAAGTGTGGTGTTAATGTAATCTGCAGTCTGTTTGCCAGCACGGATACCGGGGATAAAACCGCCGTATTTTTGTAAATCCTCTGCCATTTGAATCGGGTTGATTTGCACGGCTGTGTAGAAATAGGTGAAGCCAATAATTAACAATCCATAAACAGCGAGATACAACGGTGTTCCCGGAGCAATGAGGGCTTCTACACCAGCCACCCATCCCCAATCCCGTGGGAGAAAGCCAAGTACAGTCGGTGGAAACTGGATAAGCGTGACAGCGAAGATGATTGGAATCATGCCAGCTGCATTAACTCGGAGTGGCAGGTGGGTCGATTGTCCACCGATCACTCTACGTCCGCGAATCTGCCTGCCGTATTGCACCGGAATCTTCCGCACAGAAAGTGTGATAAACACAGTTCCCATGACCGCTACAACAACAAGACCGACTAAGAGAGCGAGTTGTAAAATGCCGAACTCTGGTCGCGTTACCAGATTGTTGAAAACAGTTGTAACACCGCCCGGCAATCCAGCAATAATACCGACTGTGATAATTAATGAAATACCTTGTCCAATGCCGCGTTCAGTAATCTGTTCACCCAACCACATTACAAAAGAGGTGCCTGCTGTGAGTGTCAAGACTACGAGAAAATGCCACCATAAATTAGGATCCCTGACAATCTCACCCGCTTGTCCGGTAATGTTCTCTGGATTCCGCAAGACGATGCTGATCGTTATGCCTTGAATGATACTGAGTATAACCGTTCCATATCGGGTATACTGGGTAATCTTCTTTCTGCCATCAGGTTCTTTGGAGAGTCGCTCCAATGAAGGAACAATGACAGCGAGGAGCTGCATAATGATTGAGGCACTGATATAAGGTTGTATGCCGAGCGCGAAAATTGTCATCTGGCTAAAAGCACCGCCAGAAAACAGGTCAATGAATCCAATGACATTACCCCCACGCTCCATAAGTTGCTGAAAAAAAGCTTCAAGTGCCTGGTCGTCGATACCCGGAAGCGTAATATGGGCACCAAGGCGATAAACAATCAAGAGCAACGCTGTAAACATGATGCGTTTCCGCAATTCGGGTATTTTAAAAGCGTTTTGAAATGCCTTAATCACTTATTTCTTTTCCTCCTCGCCTGCAAGTTCTCACGCAGCGTTGCCAGTATTCGCGTGCATCTCAAGGACTTCGGTTGTGCCACCTTTGGATTCAATTTTCTCGATTGCAGATTTTGAGAAGCGGTGCGCTTGGACTTTCAGCTGTTTTTCCAGTTCACCATCGCCGAGTATCTTTACCAGCGCATTCTTCCGTTTAATTAAGCCTGCTTCGCGTAGGGCTTCAAGGCTAACGACCGCTGCGTCCTCAAACAGATTAAGGGTTTCTACGTTAATAATGTCGTACGCAACCCGTTTATGTGCAGTCCGCCGCGGACCTCGCTTCGGGAGCCGTCGCACGAGCGGCATCTGCCCGCCTTCAAACCATGCGGGGATTGAGCTGCCAGATCGAGATTTTTGTCCCTTGTGACCGCGACCACAAGTGCCACCCTTGCCCGAAGCGTTGCCTCTTCCTACCCGCTTTCTGGAGCGGTTTGCCCCAGGGGCAGGTTTGAGTTCATTCAGTTTCATCAGGATTTACTCCATTCCTTTATGGCTATCAGCTATCGGCTTTCAATTGTCAAGTAAGAGGAATTTGAATGTTCAATTACCTACTTTCTGACCACTGACTGCTAACCGCTGATTACCAATCTTTAGCGTTTCTTGAGTAGTTCTTCGACGGACAGGTCTCTTAACCGTGCGACTTCGTTAACATCTTTGAGGTTTTTCAACCCTAACATAGTAGCTTCAGCGATATTTTTCACGTTTCGCGAAGAAAGGCATTTCGTCAACGCATCTCGAACGCCTGCAAATTCGAGGATAGCACGTGTTGCATTCCCTGCGATGATACCTGTCCCCGGACTCGCCGGTTTTAACAAGACTTTGGCAGATTTGAATTCGCTGACGATCTCATGCGGAAGTGTGCCGTCGACGATTGGAACCCGGATCAAATTTTTTCGAGCATCCGCGAAACTTTTTCGGAGCGCGCCTGCTACCTCGCTCGCGCTGCCGAATCCAATACCAACAATACCGTCACGATTGCCAACAACGGTGAGCGAATTGAAACTCGGCGTTCGCCGCCCTTTACCGACTCGCATCACGCGGTTGATTTTAATCATGCGCTCCTCAAATTCAAAGTCATCAGGGTTGATTTTATCTTTCAGCAAAAAAATCTCCTATCCGGTGTTAGCCTGTTATCTTAGATATAGTGTTAATTCTACAATCTTTTTGACAACAGAACCCGGTTCGCGGGGTATTAAAACTTCAATCCTTCCGCTTTCGCAGCTTCAGCAAGGGCTTTTATACGCCCATGGTAGAGATGTCCGCCCCGGTCAAAGACCACTACCTCAATCTTCTGCTGTTTGGCTTTTTGCGCGATAAGTGCCCCAACGCTTTCCGCTGCCGGTACATTTCCGCCGGTTGAAAGGTTCTCTTTCAGTTCAGGGGACAAAGTCGAGGCTTCCGCGACCGTCACGCCAAGCTCATCGTTAATAAGCTGCGCATAAATATGTTTTATGCTTCGAAAAACAGAGAGCCGCGGTCTGTTACCGGTGCCACTAATCTTTTGGCGGACACGCCTCCGGCGCCGTAAATGGCCCATCCGTTTCTTTTTAATGAGTGCCAAGGGGTCTCCTTATTACTATAAACACGCTTGCTATTTCCTAACGTGCAAAAGTCTAATAACGTTAGCCAATAGCGGCTTTTCCTTCTTTATCTCGAACGCGCTCCCCGTCGTAGCGGATACCTTTGCAAGGTTTGTAAGTTTCCGGTTTCTTAATTTGACGAATAGAAGCCGCGACTTGTCCAACCAATTGTTTATCAATGCCACTGATAATAACAGGTGTATGGGTCTGTCCATCTATTGTTTCAGTCGCTTCAACACTCAGCGTTATCCCCTCAGGTGGGGTGTAAGTGACGGAGTGCGAATAGCCAACGTCAAGAACCAAATTTTTATCGCGGTTGACTTCGGCGCGATAACCCGTACCAACCACTCTTAGTTTTTTCTCAAAGCCTTCTGAAACACCGGCAATCATGTTAGCGATGAGGCTACGTGCTAACCCGTGCAAAGCTTTGTATTGTTTGAGTTCACTCGTTCTTTGGACGGTTAGGACGTTTTCCTCAAGCGTCGCATTGATTCCTTCTGGAAGTTTCCAATTGAGACTCCCTTTCGGTCCATCCACCTGCACGTCGCTTTTGTCCAAAGCTACCTGCACCTTGTCAGGCACCGGAATCGGTTTTAGTCCAATACGTGACATTCTATCTCTCCCAACTCGTTGAGAGTCATCAACAAGATTTTACCAGACGTAGCAAAGGACTTCACCGCCGATTTTTTCTCTACGGCATTCTGGGGTGGTCTTTAGTCCTCCAGATGTCGATAAGATCGCGACACCAAGTCCTCCATAAACCCGTGGCAGCTTATCGGCTTTCGCGTAAACCCGCCTGCCAGGTTTGCTGACGCGCCTAAGGTTTGTGATGACCTTCTCTTTTTTTGTGTTTCCGTATTTCAAGTAAATTCTTAAAATCCCCTGTTTTCCGTCTTCAAGTAAACGATAGTTGCGGACGAAACCTTCTTCTGCCAAAATGCGTGCGATCTCAGCTTTGACTTTTGAAGAGGGAATTTCAACGCGTTCATGTCCTGCCATATTGGCATTGCGGATACGGGTCAACATATCTGCAATCGGATCGGTCATCGACATGAAAGATTCTCCTTATTTGTTCTCGTTTCTGAAGGGTCGCTGTGCCCGTCATGTTTGTGTAAGTGAGGACAACTCTCAGTTTTTACCAACTCGCCTTTCGGACACCGGGGATCTTACCGGCGCGGGCAAAGAGGCGAAAACAGATGCGACACAATTCAAACTTGCGAAGATACCCACGCGCCCTACCGCAACTTTTACAGCGGCTGTATTTTCGGGTTTGGAACCGCGGGGTTCTTTTCTGTTTGGCAATCCATGATTTACTTGCCAATCTGGATGCTCCTTTCCTGACTTATCCGTAATGTGTACGGATGTTGGAAGTTAGCTGCGGATTCACGGAAACCTACGCGCTTGTTTGTAGATTTACCAAAAAACTCGGCACACTCAATCTATTGCCGAAACGGCATCCCCAGCAATCTTAGCAGCTCGCGGCCTTCTTCGTCCGTTGGGGCGGTGGTAACAATGGTTACATTCAGCCCGCGGATGTCGTTAACTTTGTCGTACTCAATTTCAGGAAAAATTAACTGCTCGGTGAGACCGAGGGAATAGTTACCGCGGCCATCAAAAGAATCAGGCGATACACCGCGAAAATCCCGAATTTGGGGTAGGACGACGTTAATCAAACGATTGAGGAACTCATACATCCTTTGCTGCCGAAGCGTAACCTTACACCCGATAGCCATGCCCGGCGTACGCCCTAACTTCGATGGCCCCCTGATTTTGAAGGCAGAGATCGACTTTTTGGCGCGGGTGATGATTGCCCGTTGACCCGCAATTAGACTCAATTCTTCAACGGCATCTTCCAATACGTTTGGAGTCTGAACCGCTGCACCAACACCGATGTTCAGTGTAATCTTGTCCAATTTCGGGATCTGCATCACATTTTTATAGTTAAAGTGATTTTGCAGCGAGGGTATGACTTCCGATTGATAAAATTCTTTGAATGGGCTCATAAGCCTTGTATCCTATAGAAATCGTGTATTCCATGAAGAGTGCTTTTGCAGAGCACATCTTCTACGGTGTCTGGAGCGATTCGCTCCGGTTTAGGCATCAACCTTTTTGAGATTAGAAACGTGAATGGTGCCTTCGCGTTCGACAATACCGCCTTGTCCCGCTTGGTTGGGCCGAAGGTGGCGTGTGATGATATGAACGCCTTCAACGATTGCCCGTTGTTTCTTTGGGAACACCTCTAAAACCACGCCTTGTGTACCTCGGTTTTTCCCACTGAGAACTACCACCGTATCATTCTTCTTGATATGTAGTTTTTGCTTTGCCACAATCGTCCTCCTAAATCACCTCGGGGGCGAGCGAGACAATTCGGGTGAACTCCTTTTCCCTGAGTTCACGAGCGACCGGTCCGAAAATTCGGGTACCACGCGGTTGATTCTGCGGGTCAATCAGAACCGCAGCATTCTGGTCGAATTTAATATAGGAGCCGTCTGCACGTCGATATTCTTTGGTCGTACGGACGACGACTGCGCGCACAACTTCACCGGCACTTACCTGTGTATTAGGTGTCGCTTCCTTAATGCTTGCAACGATCACGTCGCCTACACGCGCATAGCGACGACGAGTTCCGCCAAGCACGCTAATGCACATTAATTGCCTTGCGCCAGTATTATCAGCACAGGTTAATCGAGTATATGATTGAACCATTTTTATTTCCTCCTCTATCGTTTTCAAAGCAGTTTGTTTGGAAACGTCAGAGTGGAGATCAAACCCTTTCTTCTCAAGTGCTATGCGATCCACGTTGCTACGCTGTTTGATTTCACATACGCGTTACAAACCACGCGTGCTATCGGTGGTGGCACTTCTTAATCGTTTGCGGGTTGTACTGAGCTCACTATCGCTTGGACCCGCCACCTTTTATGACGACTCAGCGGCCGGGTTTCGACAACCTGCACCACGTCACCGACGTTACAACTATTCTGCTCATCGTGAGCCAAAACCTTTTTCGTTTTCCGGACTACCTTTTTGTAAAGGGGATGTTGATAGCGCCGAACAAGTGAAACTGCGACAGTTTTGTCCATACTGTTACCTGTAACAAGACCTGTCCGAGATTTGCGATGTTTTCGTCTTTCCTCGTTCAACTTTATCCTCCAAACCAGTCAAAACCTATTTTTTGTAAGTACACAGTACAAATTTGATGAAACGGAATACTGCTGAGGCACGCAACCTTGCCCTATAAGTTCCATTACTCTGAACGGGACCGTAGAACAGTTTTCACACGTGCAATGTCCTTCCGGATCTTTCCAATAAGCGTTGTGTCCTCCTGTTGGCCTAAGATATTTCGGAATTTCTGGTTAAACAAATTCTCTTTCAGAGCCTTCAGTTCACCTTCTAATTCTTCGGTTGTCTTTCCTCGTAGCTCATCCGCTTTCATTTTTCCGAATCTCCTTGCGTGTTCTCAAACCACGGTGCTGCGTCACTACACTCATGATTTTCCAACCTCGGAGTCGCAGACGAAATTACTCATTCCGTGCAACGAACTTAGTTTTGATTGGCAATTTGTGGGCGGCTCGTTCCATCGCCCCTTTTGCATCTTCAAGCGAAACGCCGCTTAATTCGTAAAGGACTCTACCGGGTTTAACAACAGCAACCCAATGTTCAGGGGGACCCTTTTTACCTTTACCCATGCGTGTTTCAGCAGGTTGTTTACTGAGTGGTTTATGTGGAAAAATTTTAATCCAAAGTTTCCCACCACGGCGGACATATCGCGTAATAGCGACACGTGCCGATTCAATTTGGTTACTGGTAATCCAACCAGCTTCCATCGCTTGCAAGCCGTACTCACCAAAGTTAATCCTTGAACCTCGGAGCGGCTTTCCACGGCGTTTTCCGCGATGCACATACCGGCGCATCACACGTTTCGGCATTAACACTTAAATGCCTCCTTAAAAGTCTGTAAATGCGATTCTCAACGATTCTGAGAGTTCCCCGCGCCCCGACGTTGCCTGCGACGACCTCTGCCTCTACCCTGTTCACCGGATTGTCCAGAACGTCTGTCACCACGGCGACGTTCGGAACGTTGCGAACCTGTGTCCTCACGTCGTCCAGATTGACGACGGACAGACGGTTCACCTTTTAATTTGTCCGGGACCCCAATAATTTCACCTTTAAAAATCCACGTTTTGACCCCGATCTTACCGTATGTTGTGTTTGCTTCCGTAAACCCGTAGTCAACATCGGCTCTGAGTGTGTGAAGAGGTACCCGTCCTTCAATACTCGACTCCGCACGGGCAATTTCCTTGCCATCCAACCTGCCACTCACCATGATTTTAACGCCCAATGCACCTGCTTGTATTGAACCGGAAATTTTACGCCGCATCGCTTGTTTAAAGCCAGCACGGCGTTCTATTTGTGTCGCTACGTCTTCTGCAACGAGTTGGGCATCAAGTTCTGGTTCTCTGATTTCCGAGACATTAATCCGGACAGAACAACCGACCTCTTTTTCGATGAGTGCTTGTAGCTTCTCAGCTTCTGCGCCGCGACGACCGATCACGATACCTGGGCGGGCTGTATGGATATTAATACTGCAGCGGTCAGCAACGCGTTCCACTTCAACACGCGAAATACCAGCACGCGCAAGTTGCTCTTTGACGAACTCCTGAATTTTAAAATCTTCGTGGAGCCACTTGGCGTAATCGCGTTCACTGTACCACTTTGAATCCCACGTTTCAATGATTCCTAAGCGTAATCCACGCGGATGAGTTTTTTGTCCCACGCAAACCTCCTATCAAACGATTTCCCGTTCGAGATGTTGCTGTCGGTGCGTTGTCAGCGTGTTGCTATTCATCATCTACGGTACTCTCCTCATCAACAACAACGACAATATGACTGCTCCGTTTTAGAATTCTATTTGCCATGCCTCGCGCCCGGGGACGTATCCATTTCCGCGTAATCCCTTCATCAACCCGAATCTCTTTGACATATAAGTTTGTGATATCAATGTTCGGATCCTGATATTGCGCATTTGCAGCTGCTGACTGAATCAGTTTATAAATTATAGGGGACGCGGCTTTATGCGTAAAGCGCAGCTGACTTAACGCATCCTCAACATACTGATTACGGACGAGATCGGCTACTAAGCGCGCTTTCCGTGGCGCAACCGACGCGTTCCTAATCTTAGATCTGGCTTCCATCAGTGTCTCCTAATAAAAGCAATTGGCTGATTTCATCGTGATTTATATGAGACATTCAAACGCATCACTTCATACGTGCCTCAATCTGCGATGAAGGCTATCACAAAACTATCTTCTGGCACCGCCACCACCAGCATGGGACCGGAAGGTGCGAGTTGGCGAGAATTCCCCGAGCTTGTGTCCTACCATGTTCTCCGTAATGTACACCGGAAAGAACTTTTTGCCGTTATAAATCGCCAAAGTGTGTCCTACCAACTCAGGGGTAATCATTGAACGACGGGACCAAGTCCGGATCACCCGTTTGCTACCAGAACGTTCCATAGCAGCTACCTTCTTAGCAAGTTTCGTATCTATGTAAGGTCCCTTTTTCAGAGAGCGCGCCATTATGTTCTCCTCTACCTTATAAACATTAAGCCCGTACCGAACGAAGCGTTACGAAAAAGATTATTTACGTTTTCCAACAATATAGCGACCCGATTTCTTCTTCGGATTTCGGGTCTTATACCCCTTCGTTGGAACGCCCCAAGGGGTAACTGGATGTCTACCACCGGAACTCTTTCCTTCTCCACCGCCGTGTGGATGATCAATCGGATTCATCGCCACGCCACGAACCTTCGGTCGTTTTCCGAGCCATCTTGAGCGACCCGCTTTACCGATGACGATCTGGCTAACGTTGCCGACCTGTCCAAGCGTTGCCATTGCTTGCACAGGGACAAGCCGAATCTCGCCTGACGGAAGTCGGATACGCGCGTATTTTCCTTCTCTGTCAACCAATTGCGCAGCAGCACCAGCACTCCGCACCAGTTGTCCGCCTTTGCCAGGACGCATCTCTATGTTATGAATTGAGGAGCCGAGCGGAATCCTTTCGAGCGGTAAAGCATTACCGACGCGAATTTCCGCGTCCGCACCTGAACTTAACATGTCGCCAACCTGAATACCAACAGGCGCAAGAATGTAGCGTTTTTCGCCGTCAACATAGTGTAGCAGTGCTATATGTGCTGACCGGTTCGGATCGTATTCAATTGAGGCAACTTTAGCAGGGATGCCAAACTTGTCTCGTTTGAAGTCAATGACTCGGTATCGACGTTTGTGGCCGCCACCACGCCGTCTCACTGTCATACGACCACTGGCGTTTCGACCAGCTCTCTGCTTCATACCTTTGACAAGAGATTTTTCCGGTTTGCTCCGCGTAATTTCTTCAAAGGTATACCCCGTCATAAACCGGCGACTTGGGGTTATCGGTGAATAAGTTTTAGGCACTCTGATTTCCTCACTTGATGTCCCTATAATATAGTTTCAAAGGCTTGGATGGTTGCCCCTTCTCTTAGGGTAATAATCGCTTTCTTCCAATTCGGTTTTCTACCACGTTGATAACGCAACATTTTACCTTTAGGTTTGCCGCGAACTCGCATCGTACGAACTTTGAGAATATCTCCTTCGAGATCAAACAATTCTTCCGCAGCTTGCCGAATTTGTGGCTTCGTTGCTTCGCGGTTGACAACAAACGCGTATTTGTTAGAATCACGGAGTATTGTGCTTTTCTCCGTGATTAGGGGTTGTAATATAACCTGATATGCATCTTTCATCAGCTTTATCCTTCTGTCTCTGAACTAATGCTGACAAATTTGGATTCCAGTTTCTCAGCGGCGTTTTCAGTGATTATCAGTGTGTCATGCCACATGACCTGATAAACGTTGAGGTTATTCCATATACAACTATTAACTTGTGGAATATTCCTTACAGAAAGGCGGATATTCGTGTCGTGTTCATTGAGAACCAGCAACACTTTTCCTTCAGCATTCACCGCCTTTAACATGTTGACCATGTCCTTGGTTCGCGGGCGTTCAAGTGTGAAATCTTCAACCAGAATGCACTGCTGATTCTGAAACCTGTCTGCAAGTGCGCTGTGGAGCCCAAGTTGACGAACCCGCTTCGGGGTGTATTGTCGGTAACTGCGCGGCTTAGGTCCGAATGCGACACCACCATGCACTCGAATTGGAGATTTGGCATGTCCGACACGAGCCCTGCCGGTTCCCTTTTGGCGGTAGAGTTTTCTCCCACTGCCTTTCACTTCACTCCGGGTTTTTGTCGATGCAGTCCCTTGACGCTGATTGGCGAGATAGGCAACGACACACTGGTGAATAACAGGGCCATTCACTTCAGCATCGATAAATACATCGGCTAATTCCTTTTCGTGAAGGACGGCTCCGGATCTGTTGTGTACAGCTAAAGTTGACATATTTTCCTCTTGACAATCTGTTTGGTGGAGGTTGTCTACATAGCACTCGGTGCTTTAGATGCCTTTCTAATCAGAAGTAAACCGTTGGGGGGTCCAGGAACAGCCCCTTTTATCACCAACAGGTTGCGTTCAGGATCGGCTTGAATCACAGGTAAATTTTGGATAGTATGGCGTTTAGCACCCGAACGACCAGCCATCCGTTTCCCTTTGAAGACTCGTGAAGGGGTCGCGCTCGCTCCAATTGAGCCGGGACGCCGAAGGTCTTGTTCCCCACCGTGGCTCTTCTTACCACCAGCGAACTTCCAGCGTTTTACCACACCAGTGAAACCACGTCCTTTTGAGGTACCCGTCACGTCAACAAGTTCACCTTCTGAAAAGACACTGGCATCAATAACACTTCCTACGGATACGTCTTCGAGGCTCTGCACACGAAACTCCCGAAGCACAAAAGTTGGATCAACTTCGGCTTTGGCGAAATGTCCACGCTTTGGACTATTCACGCGGTTTTCTTTCCGTTCTCCGAAACCCAACTGAACTGCTTGGTATCCGTCTTTTTCTTGCGTTTTGAGTTGAACAATTGGACAAGGACCTGCTTCGATGACAGTAACAGGCACGGCTTCTCCTGAATCCTCAAAGACTTGTGTCATGCCGACTTTGCGACCAATAATTCCATTAACCATTTTCTTTCGCCTTTTTTAATGGTTGTCAGTTGTCAGTTGTCAGTTGTCGGTCGCCAGTAAGAGATTTTCGTTTAACGAAACCCTCTTTAACTGAAAACCGATAACCGATAACCGACGACTATTTTCTAAAGAAGCGTGATTTTGACATCGACACCTGCCGGCAGGTCCAAACGCATCAAAGCATCAACGGTTTTAGGGGTCGTCTCTAAGATATCCAGCAGACGTTTATGAATCCGCATCTCAAATTGTTCACGCGACTTTTTGTCTTTAAACGTTGAACGTTGAACGGTGTAGGTATGCTTTTTCGTCGGCAATGGAATCGGACCAGAGACAGCTGCGCCCGTACGTTTCGCAGTTTCTGCTATCTGCTTTGACGACAGGTCTAACAACCGATAGTCAAATGCCTTGAGCCGGATGCGAATTTTTTGATTGTCCATCTTTTCGTATCGCCTTTATCAAACAGAGCGTTTCCGCTGTTTTACATACTGAATGCCCTGTGTTGATAGCATTAAAAGGGCAGGACGTGAGTCCTGCCCTAAACGTTTTATTCAATGATTTTGGAGACAACACCGGCACCGACAGTTTGCCCACCTTCCCTAATCGCGAATCGGAGTTGTTCTTCCATCGCGATGGGTTTGGAAAGTTTTACGGTGATCTGTGCGTTGTCGCCAGGCATAATCATTTCGATGCCTTCAGGGAGATTCATCTCTCCGGTTACGTCGGTTGTGCGGAAATAGAACTGCGGTCTGTATCCACTAAAGAATGGATTCCAGCGTCCACCTTCATCTTTTGTGAGAATGTAGGCTTCGGCTTCAAATTGAGTATGCGGCGTAACAGTCCCGGGGACTGCTAAGACTTGTCCGCGTTCGACTTCATCACGCTCAACGCCACGGAGCAGCGCACCGAGATTATCACCGGCTTGACCTTCGTCAAGGCTTTTCTTGAACATCTCAACACCTGTGACGACGGTGTCCTGTGTTTCGCGCAGACCGACGATTTCAACCGTGTTTCCGATTTCAACGGTCCCACGTTCCACACGTCCCGTTACAACGGTCCCACGTCCACTGATGGTGAAGATGTCTTCTATCGGCATCAGGAAGGGTCTGTCCGTATCACGCAGAGGTTCTGGAATGTACTCATCAACGGCTGCCATGAGTTCCAGAATTGGTTGACAGGCTTCGTTACCGGGATCACCACCGGATTCCATCGCTTCAAGAGCGGAACCGATGACGATAGGAATGTCGTCCCCAGGGAAGTCATAATCGCTAAGTAATTCGCGAACTTCCAGCTCAACGAGTTCAAGCAACTCTTCGTCATCAACCATATCTGCTTTGTTCAGGAAAACAACGAGAGAGGGAACGTTCACCTGCCGCGCGAGTAGCACGTGCTCACGCGTTTGAGGCATAGGACCATCAGCAGCGGATACAACAAGAATTGCGCCATCCATCTGTGCCGCACCAGTAATCATATTCTTGATATAGTCGGCGTGTCCGGGGCAATCCACGTGTGCGTAATGCCGATTCTCGGTTTCATATTCAACGTGTGCTGTGTTAATGGTAATGCCACGCTCTTTTTCTTCAGGTGCCTTATCGATTTCGTCATATTCCATAACGTAATCGGTATCGGCAAGTTTTGAGAGTACCATAGTAATTGCTGCTGTCAGCGTTGTCTTACCGTGGTCAACGTGGCCGATTGTTCCAACATTAACGTGTGGCTTCGTCCTTTCAAATGTTTCCTTAGCCATTTTTTCCGAGCTCCACTAAAAGTTTATTGTTGCGGGCATTGTAGGCGCGGTTTACAGTATTTCCACTATAGGCTTACAATCTCTGCCTTAAAACTGCGCATCCCCGTTTCTATGAGATGTTCAAACGTTTTGGCGTCCGAACACACCTTTTAACTAAATCTTGTGTCCGCTTATGGGAAGTGAGAACACTCCCACAGTTCGGACACTTCACAATTACTTAACGATTCGCTGATGAAATTAAGTCCTCCATTACACTCGTGGGGACTTCGTTATAGTGTGCAAACTCCATAGAGTAGTTGGCTCTACCCTGTGTGAGCGACCTAAGGGTTTTGACGTACCCAAACATTTCCGAGAGAGGCACATCAACACTGATAACTTGAATACGAGATTTCGCTTGCGTTTCCGTATTACGTATCTGGGCACGCCGCGAATTTAAATCTCCTATTACTTTGCCGAGATATTCGTCAGGGACGATAACCTCAACGTCCATAATCGGTTCAAGGAGTATTGGTGACGCTTCCTTCATCGCATCCTTAAACGCCATTGAACCGGCGATAGAAAACGCCATTTCCGATGAATCTACGGCGTGATGTGAACCATCAACCAACCTTACGGATACATCAACAACCGGATACCCCGCAAGGACACCTACATTCATCGCGTTCTCAATGCCTTTCCGTACGGCTGGGATATATTCCTGTGGAATAGCACCACCTTTGGTTTCATCGATGAATTCAAAGCCAGTCCCTTTCTCAAGCGGTTCAACCTCGATCACGACGTGACCGAATTGACCCCTACCACCAGACTGACGGACGAAACGCCCCACAGATTTGACCGGTTTAAGGATTGTTTCTCGATACGCAACCTGCGGATTGCCAACGTTCGCTGAGACATTGAACTCACGTACAAGTCTATCAACAATGATTTTGAGGTGAAGTTCTCCCATACCAGACAGCAACGTTTGTCCTGTTTCACTGTCTTGATGCACTTTGAAGGTTGGATCTTCTTCGGCGAGTTTCGAGAGCGCAAGGTTCAGCTTATCGATATCTGACTGTGTTCGTGGTTCAACTGCGATAGACATTACGGGCAGCGGAAACACCATAGTTTCCAGCGTAATATGCGCCTTCGGATCGCAAAGTGTATCACCCGTTGAGAGGTCTTTTAAGCCGATTGCTGCAGCAATGTCGCCCGCATAAACTGCTTGATGCTCTTCCCGCTTATTCGCGTGCATCTTCATCAACCGTCCGATCCGTTCGTGCTTCCTTGTTTTACTATTATAAACTGTATCCCCTTTCTTGAGGACACCAGAGTACACACGTAGGTAAGTCAGTTTGCCAACGTGGGGATCGGTCATAATCTTGAATGCCAAAGCGCAGAATGGTTCATTGTCATTCGGTGAACGTGCTTCATCGTCTTCCGTCACTGGATTAAACCCTGCTACTGGCGGTACATCCGTAGGGGCTGGTAGATAGGAAACAATCGCGTCTAAGAGGGGCTGAACACCTTTATTTTTTAAAGCGGTTCCGCATAGAATTGGGACAGCTTTGCCAGCAATTACAGCGTTTCGTATTGCCACTTTAATTTCTTCGGGCGAAATTTCAATACCATCCACGTATTTCATCAGGAGTTCGTCATCGTAATCGGCGATCGCCTCTAACATACGATCCCGATAGTCATTTGCCATTTCCTCCATTTCCTTGGGGATGTCTGTTTCTTGGATAACAGTACCATCACTACCAGCATCGTTCCCTATGTTCCATATCTGGCCCTTCATGGAGATGAGATCTACGATTCCTGTGAACTGTTCCGCCGAACCGATAGGAAGTTGCACCGGGATTGCCGTAGCACCGAGGCGTTCTTCCATCATTTCAACAGTACGGAAGAAGTCAGCACCCGTCCGATCCATTTTATTTACGAATGCGATTCGCGGTATGTCATATTTATCCGCTTGTCTCCAAACGGTTTCAGATTGGGGTTCAACGCCACCAACTGCGCAGAAAACTGCCACCGCACCGTCAAGGACACGCAGCGAGCGTTCAACTTCGACGGTAAAATCAATATGCCCCGGCGTATCAATGATATTGATAGAGTGTTCTTTCCACTGGCAAGTCGTCGCAGCCGCAGTAATCGTGATACCGCGTTCTTGCTCTTGCACCATCCAGTCCATAGCGGTGGTGCCGTCGTCCACGTCGCCGATCCGATAGAGTCTACCGGTATAGTACAGAATGCGTTCGGTTACAGTGGTCTTTCCGGCATCAATATGAGCCATGATGCCGATATTTCGCATGTGGGGCAGTTCTAAGCGTTGTGAGTTGTTATTTTTTTTCTCTGCCACGATCGAGTGACTCCTTATTGTCTATTCGCGTTTCGGTTATAAGCCCCGATCACGTTTTACCATCGGTAATGCGCAAAAGCTCGATTGGCTTCTGCCATTCGATGCTGATCCATTTTTCTGCGGATTGCGCCGCCTTCGTTACGTGATGCTTCAAGTATCTCGCCTGCAAGGCGTTCTGCCATTCGTCTTTCACCACGCTCGCGCGCTGATTGGATAAGCCAACTAAAAGCCAATCGCTGTTTCCGTTCTGCCTTTACATCGACGGGAACTTGGTAAGTCTGGCTACCTACACGCCGTGGCCTAATTTCCAACACCGGTTTAACGTTATTGATCGCTTGGCGGAACACAGCGAAACCATCTTCATTCGTCCGAGATTCGATGATTTGAAAACTCTCATAAAGGATTGATTGCGCTGTACTTTTCTTCCCATCCAACATGAGACTGTTGATGAATTTTGACACTAACTTACTGTTATGAACTGCGTCGGGGTTCACATCCCGTTTGCTGATATTTCCACGTCTCGGCATCTACAATTCCTCCGCTGTTTAACCCGGTTTCCGCGCCCCGTATTTTGAACGACCTTGACGGCGGTTATCAACACCTGCTGTATCTAACTGCCCACGGACGATGTGGTAACGCACGTTAGCGAGATCCCTCACTTTTCCACCCCGAACCAAAACGACTGAGTGTTCTTGCAAATTGTGATCAATCCCCGGAATGTAACAGGTGGCTTCATAGCCGGTCGTGAAACGGACTCGAGCGACTTTGCGCAGGGCAGAATTCGGTTTCCTCGGTGTTACCGTTTTCACCTGTAAACATATACCGCGCCGCTGGGGACACTGCTCAAGTACCGGTGATTTCGTCTTCTTCCGGGATCTTTTGCGCGGTTTTTTGATTAATTGATTAATCGTCGGCATTTCATAACCTCCGCAATGGCATCTTATGGGCTTCTCGCATTAAAAAAGCCCCGCGCGGGGCATCACAACTTCAACAAATTAACGTGGAATTTCGGATACGACGTTAGAATGTTTTCCGGATAAGTGCCCCTCGTTTCTAAAAAAGATTGATTAGGCTTTCCAAAACATATATTATACACTATAAATTAGGCGATGTCAAATTTTTTTTGAAAAAAAAGCAAAAAACATTGGAATTCTATGAATTTTCTAATTTTTCAGCAGTTTTCCACGTAAAATAACCCTTTGAACGCTTAAATTGTCATCAACAATAACGATATCTGCTATTTTACCGGCGGCTATCGAACCGATCGATTCCGTAACGCCTAAATTTTGGGCAGGCGTTAATGTTGCCATTGTTAAGGCATCTTCGATAGCGTGTTCCCAGTTTATAACGTTGCGAATGCCATCCATGAGTGTAATTGTCGCACCAGCAAGCCGTTCAGTAGGTTTCCCGACATCCAACCACATCGCCCCGTTACGGACGTATTTCTCGGTACTGCCTACTTCAAAGGCTGTGTCGCTTTCAGAACCCATGTCTTCGTTGAGGCGATAAGCGTCAAGTTCAGGCATGTATGTTGCCGACTCCTGCCATTCTTCCGTAGGGACACCTGCGAGTTCTGTGCAATCTGTGATGAGTCCAACTGCATTGATCCCTTTCTGCTGAATCAGGTGATTGCCCCAGAAAGGGTGAACGTGATGTTCATCAACGATAAGTTCTGCGTGGATATCCGGATGGGAGAGGACAGCTTCAACGGCTCCAAGGTCGCGGTGGTGCATTCCGCTCATGCCGTTATAGGTGTGTGTTGCGCGCGTTATACCTGCGTCAATCGCTTCCATCGCCTGTCGATAGGTTGCGTTTGTATGCCCCATCGCAATGACGATGTTGTTGTAAGCGTCTGCCTTAAAGGTCGAGAGGTGCTTGATGAATTGGAGATTCTCGTCGTTTTCGGGTGCGACGGAGATAACTTTCAAGGTGCCATCAGAAGCCGCCCACATTGCATGGAATTCTTCAAAATTCGGAGGTGTAATATACTTCGCGTTCTGTGCGCCGTTTTTAGCGAGACTCCCAAATTTCCCTTCCACATACGACCCTAAAATCTGAGAACCGTCTGCTACCGGTTCATCGACGATCTGTGCAATAGCAGTTAAGGCACCGTTGATTTGTGCCATGCTTCCGGAAGAAATCCCTAACACCAACGAAGTGACACCGCTCTGCGCATGTGCCCGCGCGATTGTCGCAATATCTTCAACTTGACCCGTCATGCTATCATAGCCGCCACCACCATGCACTAATCCATCAATCAACCCCGGAATCACGAGGCATCCGGATGCATCAATAACCTCCCCTGCTGGTTGAAGTGCTTCTGATGTTATCGCTGAAATTTTGTCATCTTGAATGACGATACTTCCGTGCCCGTAATGCGTTGGGGTATAGATGTCGCCATTCACAATCGTCAGTGTTTCCATATCTCCAAAATGCCTCGATTTTTTTTCCTAAATCTGTTCCGATACCCACAAAATACTTTGTGCAAGGAATCGTAAAAAGGGTTCTACTTCAAAATCTTTCTGGTGCCCTAATGAAGTATAACAGATGCGACCGCCGTTATGTAAACGCGTCCATGCGACAGGTTCTGAATGTTCATCTGTGTGTCCCATTAAGAGTAAAGACGTATCATCACGAAGTGATGGGTTTTTGTAAAGACTCCCATAACAATCGAACGCTGGTATATCCTTCAGAATTGGATGTCCCGCCTCAACGATTTCAACACGCGTCATCGGTCCATGACCGTAATGTCCTTGATAATCCCCACCGAGAACATCTTTATCAAACGCCAGCCAGTTTTGATACGCATGACTCGCTGTCCTGACCCCGACGATTGGTCTGCCCTGTTCACAGTACGTTTGAAACTGTCTGAGCGATGCCCCATCTGTATTGAGGCGACGTGTGAAAACCAACAAAGCGTCTGCGTCGTTCAACGCTGCCAAAGAGGGATCGTCATCCTCGGAACCGTAAATAATTAAATTCGCTTGAATCGGATAGTGTTTCTCAACAAAGGTCTTGAAAATCTTCAAAGATACTTCGGAATCGTATTCAAAGGAACCTGAAAGCATACACAAATTAAGCACAACTTTGCTCCTATTTTCTTTCTAAAAACAGAAAACTGTAAGGATAAGGATTTTTCTCATCGGGTTCACCATCAATGCGTTTCACTTCTTGCCACGCTTCCATATCAAACGCGGGGAAATAGACATCACCTTCAAATGTGGCGTGAACCTGTGTGAGGTAGAGCCGGTCCGCGTGCGCTAAAAAGGCTTCGTAGATAGGGGCACCACCACATATCATGAGCTCTTCTGAATCCTTACAAACGTTAAGGACCTCTTCTACGGAATGGGTGACGATACAACCTTCCGGTGCCTTATAAGCCGTATTTCGCGTGAGAATGATGTTGCGCCGTTTGCCAAGCGGACGTTTGAGTGTTTCAAAAGTCTTACGTCCCATAACAACAGGTTTACCGATTGTCATATCGCGAAAATGCCGCCGATCAGCAGGTAGCTGCCACGGAATATGCGGTCCGTTGCCAATAAGCCGATTTTTGTCCATCGCGGCAATCATTGAAATTACCATTTTAAGGGGATACTCCTCCTTCGCGCTCTCCTGCCTCTAAGCCACTCAAGACCTGTTCAGCAAAATTGATTACTGTCTCTTTTATCATCCGAGGTGCCAACTTGATCTGATTACGTCGTTTCCACTCTATCTTAAATTGCCCTGTTTTCACGAGCTCATTGATCCCTGTCCGAATGTTTTTCACATTGGTATCAAAGTGTTCAGCGAGTTTACGAAGGCTTAAAGGTTCTTCGGTTTGAAAAGAGAGCACTTCAATCCATAGCCACATTCCCAACCGCCGGGCGAAGTGTGAGATATCCTCGGTTGTTTCCGACAGATGAATAATTGAGGCAAAACAGTAAGCGGCGTGATGCGGATAGTCATTTAAAAGTCCTTCAAATTCCTCAAAGATAAGTTGAATAAGGAGTGCAGCTTCGTCTGACAGCGTAAGTTCGTCTGAAGCGGACGGGTTACCGTTTTGTTCTGAAGTGCCGAAGTTATCTTGGTTTAGTTTTTCCTGTTTCATTGTTTCCTTGTTATGCTGCGTTGTGATAGTTAAAAACAGAAGTATCAACCCTTTTGTTTTTACCATTAACTTGCTTCTCCTGTTAAACAATCATAGGAGCACGGATCGCGTCGTGGTGTTGATAGTCCTCTAACTGAATGTGTTGCATCTTGAAAGCATCAATTGACTTGATTTTCGGATCCAATTCAAGTCGCGGAAGCGGATACGGACTCCGTTTCAATTGTACTTCAACAGCTTCAAAGTGTGCGTGATAGATGTGCGCATCACCTAAAGTATGAATGAATTCGTAGGGTGTTAATCCTGTTACCTGAGCCACCATATGTAGGAGGAGCGCGTAGGATGCGATGTTAAACGGGACTCCTAAAAACATATCACAGCTGGGCTGATACATCTGTAGCGACAACTTACCGTTTGCTATAAAGAATTGAAAGAATGCGTGGCATGGTGTCAACGCCATCTCATCTAAGTCTGCCGGGTTCCATGCCGTAACAATATGTTTACGGCTATGCGGGTTTATCTGAATTTGTTCAATGACCCTGGCGAGCTGATCAATCGTGCCTTCTTCCGTTTGCCACTTTCGCCACTGAACACCATATATCCGTCCAAGGTACCCATCACGTCCCCAAGCATCAGCGTTTGCGTTCCATATCTGTGTCCCGAGTTTCTCAAACTGCTCAGCGTGATCATAGCCGCGCAAAAAACCTAAGAGTTCCGCTTTTACGGAACGGAACGCAAGTTTCTTGGTAGTTACAGCGGGGAATCCATCTTCCAGATTATATCGCATCTGCATGCCGAAGAGGGCACGAGTTTTCCCGTTTCTGCCCACTCGGTCAACTCCAGCATCTAAGACCTGCTGAAGTCCTTCAAGGTATTGTTTCATGCCTATTGATTACCAGTATTTGGTACTGGCTTTCCTCCCATAAGACGCGCTTCGTAGTTTATGACTACCGATCTGTGCTGCCAAATCCGCCGCGAGACGGTGTCGTCATCTGTTCAACTTCGTTCCATTCTGCGGTGTCCACACGTACAAAAATTCCTTGCGCAATCCGACTCCCTTTTTCAACATGCACAACCTCATCCGTAAAATTGTAAACCTGAATCTTCAGTTCGTCCTCTTCGCCGCAATAATCATTATCGACGATGCCTACGCCTTGCGGCATCATTAATCCCAATTTACGAGGCGTGCTGCTTCGCAGACATACCATCAGCATATAGCCGGGGGGTGTTTCGACAATAACATTCGCAGGGATAAGGACAATAGAGTTCGGGGCAATCTCTGCTGATTCTCGACAGATGAGATCAAAACCTACAGACCCTGCCGTTTCATATTTCGGCAACGGAAGCGTTTTATCTATGCGTTTGATTTTGATTTTCATTGGCATCACGGCACTGCGACCCCAGTTGCTTTGCATTCTACTCGATAGACAGAGGTACTCGCCGTGATAAACAAACTTTGCCAACCATCTCCACCCCACGCCAAATTCGCTGAGCGTTCTGGGACGAGAATAATTCCGAGGTGTGTTCCGTCCGGCGCGAAAACCCAAATACCATCAGGACCGGTTAAATAAACATTTCCATGTGTATCGGCTTTCATTCCGTCTGGTTTTCCGGTATCCCCTTCCTCTTCACCAAAGACGCGGTCGTTCGCGATTGTGCCATCGGGCTGAACATCAAATGCGCGGACGTGCATCCGTTCGGTGTCGTTGATATAGAGGATGGACTCGTCTGGTGAGAAACAGATACCGTTGGGTCTGTCAAAATCGTCAACGAGAAGCGTCAGTGTATCACCGTTTGGGGACAAGCGATAGACACCTTGAAAATCGAGTTCCTTCTCCGATTCAACGCCGTACGCTGCGCTTAACCCATACGGTGGGTCGGTGAAATAGATGCTTCCATCAGATTTCACAACAACATCGTTCGGGCTGTTCAAGCGTTTGCCCTGATAGTGGGACGCAATTGTGAGCACCTGTCCATCTGCCGTTGTTCGCGAAACTCGGCGGTTGGCGTGTTCACAAGCGATAAGATGTCCGCCCTTATCGTAAGTCAAACCGTTTGACTTACCGGAGGGTTCACGAAAAACAGTCATTCCAGCGTCTGCATCCCATTTCCGCATCTTGTTCGCAGGAATATCGCTGAAAAGCAAAAACTGTTCTGTCGCGTGCCAAAGCGGTCCCTCGGTGAATTCGCAGCCTGTTGCTATTTGTTCAACAGATGCTTCTGCATCAATCAAATCCAATAGTCGTGAATCACGCACGTCAAGTGCCATATTTTCCTTTCAGGGCTATTTAGTTTTCCGTTTTTTCGCCCAATTTTGGACCCCCAGGCCCGGTAGGTGCAGTTTCCTAACCGCATCGGATCTTTAAAAAAGGACATCCAACCAGATAATTTATTAAAACTAAATGCCCAGTTTTCCTTTTAAATGTCCTTGACAACTATCTTAATTAATGTTAGGATAGTCTTTAAAGTGAAGTGGTGGATGTAGGATTTCGTGCAGTTTGCACGCCCATTAAGTGAAAAAACGTGCCTGGGGCGACTCGAACGCCCGACCTTCAGCTCCGGAGGCTGACGCTCTATCCATCTGAGCTACAGGCACATGAATTTAAAATCAGGAAGGTTGCGAAACCGAGCCTGAATTTACATATATCTTTAATATTTTAACAAATTCGGTATCTTTTGTCAAGTTTTTTCAGCGAAAAAATCTAAGGAGGAAGATCAGGGTGAAACGTAAATTTCAAAAATTCTCAATCCTCGCAGTTTTGGTTGTCTTTTTGTTTAGTTTCGCACCGGATATCGTAGAAAGCCGCCGCGGCTTTGGGGGTGGGCGGAGTTTCAGTCGCAGCCGGAGTTTCAGCCGCAGCACCAGTCGCCGAAGTTCCACACCGAGGCGTTCTTATAGTACCCCGCGAAGTTCGACACGGACGACACGCAGTACCGGTAGCAGTTATAGCAGAAACAGGGCGACGAGAAGCACCACGCGCTCCAGTACTGTAGCACGTCAGAGGCAGACAGCGACAAGCCGTGCCAGAGCAACAACCGCAACGAACCGAAACACGACTACAACGCGCGGCCAGCAGCGACAGGTGAGAACACAGAACCGAAAACAGGTTCGGCAACTCAAAGCAGAAAATCGCAGCTTGAAACGCCAGAACCGAAGGGCAAATCGGGAAACCGCACGTGCGCGTCGAGACGGACGCCAAACGATTAACGTCAATAACTACGGTGGTTACTATCCTATGATGGGATATTCGATGTATCCCTTGGCTGCATCTATGGCGTTTAACAATCTCATGTTCGGTATCTATTTTCACGATTACTACAACCATGCGATTCGCCATAGTTACTTGTGGCACTACCACCATCGCGATTATGACAGGTCGCATTGGAGTGCCGAAAAACAGGCGGAGTATGAGTATTATAAGGAATACTATGAAAGCCAAGGTGTCGAACCCAACCCGAATTACGTGGACCCGGGCACGAACCGCGATGAAGATTATGTCGCGAGTTATGTCGAGGAAAATCCTGATGAGTTTTATGGGGAAAATGCTGAATCTTTCACTGTTGAGGAGCTCCCCGATGAAGAGGCGTTAAAAACGGAACTCCTTGCAGCTGCCCAAGAAACACCTAACGTAACTGCACCCGCATCCACCACAAGCACAGCGCGTGCACCACCCACGCGAACCGTTGTTGTCCAGAAGGGGACATCCGGAGGGACTTGGTTCCTTCTTATCTTCGGAAGCATCCTTGTTGTTGGTGTGATTGCGTTGGTGATGTATAATAAGGGTTATTTTTAGGTGGGAACATGGCACTATTTGGTAGAAAAGACGGCAAATCCCTATTTGGTAGACGAAAAAAAGAGGCTGAACCCAAAAAGCCAGAACGGCATGAATTAGTTGACATTCCGATTGACAGCATGATTGAACTCTCCGACATCATTACGTATGAGGAGACCGGAGATACTTCACACGCCTTCAAACTGGTCACGCGAAAGAAGTATGAAGGCGACAACCTCCGTCGCTATATGTATCATATCCGTGATGCAGAGGAGGCGGTCGTTATCGGAGTTGATCATGTCCCCGGAACTAAGGACGACTACGAGGTTTCCCGGTGGATTGTTGATGACGAATGCGAACTTGGCGATCCGTTGCCGGATGAAATGACCCTCTATTTTCCGGACCCGGAGAATGAAAACGAAGACATCGCTGTTGAATACAACCGGCAGGATGTTGTTCCCGCAATGCTCACCGTTACTAATGCAGAAGGGGAAGAGAAATTTGAGGTTGAACTTCACGAGTACGCCAGCGATAACGACGAGTACATGTCTATTGAACTCTGTGGTGACTGGTTGACTTTCTACGTCGGTGTGCTTATAACACAATCGGATATAACAATCTATCCAGCGATGGAAGCACAACCTGAGCGCAAGTAAGTTTTAACCCTGATTTATCCATATATCCATAAGGCGAGGTGTCCACCTCGCCTTATTTTTTCGGGTCTTGAATTAGCGGTCAAGTAGTGGACGGGATGGACGGTGAGACCGTTCCAATTTTTTAAGTTGCTCTTTGGCGCGCTTAAGTGCTTCCTCCGCACCCATAAGTGCCTCCTCTGTGTCAACTTTGCCGAAGTAAACTGCAGCCTTCCTATTACGATGGTGAAGTTTTTCAAACATCTGCTTCAGATATGCGTCTTTATAAGTTTCCCAATCCTCGGCGGGTGCGATGCCGAAGAGCCTGGACGACCAGACCTCTGGATTTTTTTCCAGCTCCATCAATTCATCCCGCTTTGATAGGTAGGTCCAGTACTCTTCAAAATTATCAATGGTAATTCCTTTATCAAGGAGCATCTGGAGCCATTCATCCCGCGGGTATTTCGCATCAACCTCACTTATCGGCAGCGGGACATTATACTTAAAATTTACACCGTTGTCGAGTGTATAACTGACACTTCCTGAAGTTATAGCATACCTTTCGTTATACTTCTCGTCGTAGGCGTTCTGCAGTGCTTTGACAGTCTGTGGCACTGTAAAATCCTTAAAAAATATAGGTGGAGACGGAGCCTTAGGAAAATCCGGGGGTAGGGCATGAAGCAAGTACTTATCTACATTGTCTTTCTTGAGTAGATTGCGGTACTTTCCTAAAGCTGTATCATAATTGAGTATAAATGGGTGCGCTTCTTTTTCCAATCTTTTTTGAATCTGACCGATTTCTTGCACAATATATGCGTCTTTATAGGTTTCCCAATCTTCAGTAGCTGGAATGCCGAAAAGTCCGGATGTCCACACCTGGGGTTGTCTCTCAAGATGCACTAACGTATCCCGAAGGAATAGGTATTCCCAATATGCGTTTGCGTTCTTGATCGTAATCCCTTTGTCGAGGAGCATCTGGAGCCATGCGTCGCGCGGATATTTCGCGTCAACCTCAGCGAGCGGAATATTCTCGTCGTAAGCAAAGATTTCAGCGTCTCCTACCGTGTATGACACACGCACCGTGGTATCCTTATGTTTGCGGTTATAGCCTTCGTCGTAAGCGTCCCGCAGTTCCTTAACCGTTTGCAAGATGGCATAGTCCTGCGTCTGCGGCGGCGACGCTATCTCATTTTTCAGTTCGGCAGCGAGTGCTGAGAACTTTGCCCGAATGCTGGCGCGCATTTCAGCACGGCGTGCTTCGTCCGTTTCTCCAGCGGACTTTAGCACAGTGTCCGTCTGTTCGTCTACCCAAGCTTCCCAAGGGTCTTCGGCGGTTTGCGCATCTGGTTGCAATACCAAAAAAGCGACTGTTCCCAGAGCAATCAGGAGGGTAAGTATGTGGACAATATGTTTGGCTTTCATTGTTTGTCTCCTTCAGTTAGGTTATCGGTGATGTGTATTAACTACTACGTCTTACGGATTGTCACACCAAATCCCAAAAGAAGTTCCACTGTTCTCTTAATTTATCAATTAGCCGCTAATTGACGGATTGCCTGCACCGCTGTCTCTGTATCTTGGAGTGGGGTATTTGGAACACGTGAGGTAAGCGCACTCTTGATGTGCTGTGCTAACCCCTCAAATCTGCACTGACTCACGATGGCGTGCTGTTCCATATATTCGTAAACTTTATGTCGCTTCGGCAATCTGATGTTCTCTTGGGACAGCGTTAGGACGATAACCTTGCGTCCACTGCTCGCCGCCTCACATACCATTGAGAAACTATCTGCAGTAACGATAAGCAGGTCGCTTAAGGCAAGGATGGCTTGATACGGATCTTCAAGTTCTGAAGGCGTGTCCGGCACGATGAATAGCGGGCACCAATCAGAATGTTTCACCGTTGAAACCAGATGCGCAGTTACGTCTGGTGGGGTTCGGCGGGAAGTCGTCACCAGTATCTGCGTATTCATTTCCGTTGCGACTGTCTCACAAATCTTGCTCAGCCGCTCAGCATCAGCAACCGTGATCGTTTCATGCCGGTCTGCTCCACCGATAAGGAATCCGATACGCGGCCTCTCTGGGAGGTTCATTTCATCTTTCAAGCGTTTCCGCTCAGCGTCCAGTGTGTCTGGAGAGATAGGATTGGGCACGCCGATTGTTTGACAGACATTGTTCTTAGACGTAGCGTTATGCCAAGAGAGCATCGGGAGAATTGCGAGATCGAAATAACGGGTCCCTACCGGCGAAGGTCTGCGGCACGTAACCGTCTTAGCCCCCAAAATTCTGCCGAGGAGTAGATTGACGGCTGCCACAGACGAACCTGTTGAGAGGATAATATCAGTCGTTTGAAGGTGTATCAATGCGCCATAAGTCTCGGATGTGAGACTCCATCGCAGCAGCGTATGAATAACCAACATAGGGAGTGGTATGCCACCGAAGATACACATAAAAACGCGCAAGAGATTATCACGCCACTTGCGTCGGAATTCTACCTCAAGCCATTCCACTTGACATTCAGGCATCTTTTCCACAATGCCTAAGGATTGCTTGTAATGTCCCGGTTTCTTGTCGCTTAAGATTACAACTTTCATTTAAAGTAGCAGGCACACTCCGTGTGCCGTAGCCTTAGAGTAGTAGACGTATTCTATATGCCGTAACTTTCTTAATTTTCGGCTGTTGAACCTAAGGCATAATCAACCAGTTCCGTTACACTGTGTTCATCTTCGACTTTGACAATCCCGACGTGCGGGACAAACCATACCGTCTGATTCAATTGTGTTGTCTCCACTTCGGAAAAAAGAGAGTGTGTGATCTCTATCTGATACTCAATCTGGTACGTTTTTTCAAAGTTCCCGGCAGGCATTTCCAGCGGACTTTCGGCAACGACCTCTGCTTTGATACTCATAAGTACTTCAAAGGGGATCTGAAGCAGTGCGAGATTTTGCGGAGCGATGCTCCCATTGACCTTTATATTCAAGGCATCCCACTGAGCGTTGAGGGTTAGTGGAACTTGTAAAAAGATGAATTCAGTATGCGAGATTGGCTCTACTGCGACAGTCAATTCCAAGCCCGCGAGTTCGTTCTGTGCTGCTTTAGGGAGTTCGGTTTGCACGTAGCGATCTATCTTTTCACCGATGGCGAAAAGGACTCGGTTTTGTTCAACGCGAAAAACGTCCGGTTTCAGAAGGTTGAATCCTATAGTCTCAATCGGTGGTGTGGTCTTGAAGGTTCTATAGTCCTTTCCCTCAATATTTGTCTCGCCACTAACTTCAAGCGTCCATTGAAGCCCATCGGTGTTTCGGTAGACCCATCGGTTTCCGACCACATCGGGAAAGTAGTTTGGTTTATCTTCTATCGGGACAGAAGTTTCATCGGAACCGCACCCGAACAAAATAAAAATAGCACACAGCATCAGAGAGATCAGTCGCATTTTATTTTTTCACTGCCTCTGCTACCAGGCGTTCTAACTTTTCCCCTTTCGCTTGATGGGTAATCAGCGTGCCATCTTTATCAATAAGCCACAGTGCCGGAATCGCGCGAATGCCATACTGTCGTGAGACGGGACTATCCCAGCCTTTCCCACTAAACACCTGCCGCCAAGGAATGTCGTTCTTTTTAAGGTAATCCTGTAGCCTATCTTCATCAGTATCAAGGCTAATACCGATAATGTCAAATCCTTCGTCTTTGTAGCTATTGTAAACAGCCTTGACATTCGGCATTTCTGCGATGCACGGAAAGCACCAGACTGCCCAAAAATCGAGGAGGACGACTTTGCCACGGTATTGCTCAAGCGAAATCGGATTGCCATCAAGGTCTGTCGCTGAAAAGTCAGGTACAGTCTCTCCGATTAGTGATAGGAGGGCAGGATTAGCCTTTATGCGATATTCATTTGCCAGTTCGATGTTACCTGATGTTTCATGAATCTCGGCAAGTTTTCTGAAGACACTACGGTTTTCCGAGAACTGCTCTTCAAGTTTCGTAAAAAGCTGCAGCACCTCCTCATCTCGATTCATCAGTTCAAGCATATTACCGAGGACAAAGTGACCTCGAATGTTGTCAGGTTTTAGGGCATCTTTATAACGGTTAATGAGATTCTCGGCATCTTCTTCTCGTTCAACTTTAATGTAGAGGCGAGTAAGTGCCGGATATACATAAACGAAATTTTCATTATCCGGATGCTGTTGGATTCCAGCAATCAAGGTGGCGATGGTTTCTTCAACGCTTTCGTATATCTCTTCGGGTTTGTATTCCCATAAATTGGATGTCCGGTAAACTTTTGACGAAAAACTCAGGTTTAAAACCTCAAAATCATCGTTTGCATGATGGCGACAACGCACGAGAGGCATGGCATCGCCATATACCTTACGTTGTTCAGTTTTCCACTCTCTATACTTGGGGTAAAGCTCGTAACTATAACTCACTGGCATTTCTGGATCTGTGCTCTGCTTAAAAATCGGTTTGCCGCCTTCTTTATCTGCAGGACAAATTAACGCATTTTCATCTGCCAAGTGTTTCGGATGTAAATCTGACAGCCGGACTGGAAAATCGCTATGTTCTTTTTCATAGGTGTCAATCGCCTTGCCGATAGCGAGCAAGTTTTGCGTGCACATTTCAATGTTTTTCGCATGCTGCTTTACATTGAGATCTTCGGTTTCACCTTGCGCTGCCACTTCTAAGTTCGCAGATGTCATTAGCAGCCCCAACACGATTCCTAACGTCAAAATCATTTTCATTTGATTATCCTCTTCTTTTTTCTCGGCGTTAGTCAGACAGTAATATTGAACATTCTCCCTCTATTTAAAGGATAGTATAGCACATCTTGATAACTTGTGGGAGGGGTTTTTAACCCTGACCTCTTTCCATACCGTTTTCGCTGGCGAGATTTCCCAACTCAGTAAAGTCCCTGCCCGTTACTGGAAAAAGGTAAATTTGGCAGATTCGCTCAAGTGTAGTATAATACGGTAAGGGTGCTATAGGATTAAAGGAGAGAGCATGTTAGGTGCAATTATAGGCGATGTCGCCGGTTCCATCTACGAGGGAAATCCGATCAAAGCCAAGGATTTTCCTTTTTTCGGTGATTATTGTTGTTTTACGGATGATTCGGTGTGTACTATCGCAGTCGCAGATATTCTGCTGCACGACCTTCCACCAGCAGAGACGATGCAGCAGTGGTGTCGCCGTTACCCAGGACGCGGCTACGGTGGGAACTTTGGTATGTGGATTTATGACGATCCACCTGAACTCTATGGCAGTTATGGCAATGGTGCAGCGATGCGCGTCTCGCCAGCGGCGTTCCTGAACCGCGATAATCTGGATGCTGCACTCTCCGCTTCCGACAAGGTAACAGAGATTACCCACAACCACCCTGAAGGCATGAAAGGTGCACGAGCGACGACACACGCCATCTGGCTTGCATTTCAAGGCGAGCCTCCTACCGACATCCGCAAGGTTATCGCCTCTGAATACGGCTACGACCTCACCAAGACGGTGGGCGAGATCCGTCTATCCTACTTTTTCGATATAACCTGCCAAGGCACTGTCCCACAGGCGATAACGTGCGCGCTGGAATCCGTGAGTTATGAAGACGCGGTGCGTAACGCCATCTCCCTCGGTGGCGATGCCGATACGCTTGCTGCGATTGCTGGCCCCATCGCTGAAGCGTTGCACGGCATTCCTGATGAGTTCAAAGAGCGGACGGAAAGTATCTACCTCGCCGATGCCCCGGACATCCTTGAAGTGTTGGAAGAGATGTATCAGTTTCGGTAGGCGCGATTTCCCAACCGCATTGGTTCTCCCAGATACTCCTATCGGATCGATCTCCTGATCGCGACTTATCCCTTGACAAATAGATTGAATTCGTTATGCTATATAACACATTTCTAGACTCAAATCAGAGGATTTTTTATGGAAACTGTGACAAAAAAGGCTTGGAATCCAGATACAAATCAAGAATACGAAATAGAACTGCCAGCTCCTCACCTTGTGGAAGCTGTGCTTCTTGAAATTGACTTCCCGCTTAATGGACTTCCTAAAAAGAAAATAGCAGAGATATTAGAAGAACACTTTTCGCTTACTGATGAACAAAGAAAAGCAAAAAATAAGAATCAAGTTCGAGTCTTTCACCTTTATGTTGGTTTTATTAGTCGTGCCCTAATAAATGCAGGAAAATTGGTAGAGTTGACGAGCGGGTGGAGGGATATTAGTCGGAGACAGGCAAGCGAACAAGTTCAAGTACCTAAACAATATCCTGATGATGGATTCACCCCTGAAAAATCTATTGAAGAAAATTACCACAAAATCCGAGAAGGGTTGGCGGTAGAACTACTACAACAGATTAAGAGTAATACTCCTACTTTTTTTGAGGAATTAGTTATTGATCTACTCGTTGCCATGGGCTATGGTGGTTCACGCGAAGATGCTGGAAAAGCTGTAGGACGTGGTGGCGATGGTGGGATTGATGGTATCATTAACGAGGATCGACTTGGACTTGATGTCGTTTATGTTCAAGCGAAACGATGGGAGGGGAATGTCAGTCGTCCTGAGATTCAAAAGTTTGCAGGGGCACTACAAGGTCAACGTGCTCGTAAAGGAATCTTCATTACAACTTCGGATTTTACCAGAGATGCTGAAGGGTATGTGAAAACCATTGATTCTAAGATTATTCTTATTAATGGAAAACAACTTGCAGAGTATATGATTGAACACAACGTTGGCGTTTCCACAACGAAAACTTATGAAATCAAGCGCGTAGATTCTGATTATTTTGCCGAAGGTTCCGAATAAGATAGAACGTCACAAGATACGGGTTGTGTGAACCGCGGAAATCTGAGATTCACACAACCGACCGTTGCATCAAACCACTTCCATCCAAACCCCGGGCACAAACCCCGGATATTCCCCCTCACTGAACGCTGGATAGTAGACACTTTCTCCGTCAAAATCGTGAACCGTCTCTCCGCCGCTTTCATTCGGAATATGTACTCTACACGTATAATCGGTCTGATTGAACAACTGCTGCGGTGTCGGTGTAGATTCCTCAACGCGATATTCTGCTAATGCTGCTTCATCGATGTCAACGCCGAGTCCCGGCGACTCCGAGACCTGAATCGTTCCGTCAACGACATCAAGTCGTGTTTTGAGCAGATCCGATTCCCACAATTCGTGACACGTAATCGCTGGCAATTCGGCTTGCGATAATACCGCACCGAGATGCACCGAGTATGCCGTTGTAATACCCGTGCCAACCATCTGAAGCCAGTAGGGTTGCTCAAACGATGCACAGAGCGCGTTCGTCCGCCGTAACGAGTTCACGCCACCGCCGACAACAAACCCACCACAACAGCGCGCATGCAGACAGGATTCGTTGAAATGCTCGACGATCCGTTTCTCAACAGCCTCTTGCAGTCTCGCTGCACCCTCCACGTCCGTTCCGAGGTAGTATGGACTCTCATAGATGGCGACATTCGGGTGTTCGTCTAATTGCTGCAACACGGGGATAGCGTTATCCGCGGTCCGCAGGAATCCGTTGAAATCGATGTCGAGCCGATAGTCCGCTGGGACGGCATCGCCGACAGCGTCTACCTGTGCGAAGATGTCGCGCCAGGGACGCGCTTTGAGTTTCGCGGATGTGTAACCTCGTTTCACCGATTCTTGGACTTCCGCAACCCAATCCTCTGGCGGCATATCGATATCCCACCACGAGATAGGACATCTTTCCCGAACCTTAGGTCCGATGAGTTGATAGACGGGGACATCAACGGATTTGCCAATCGCGTCGAAAAGGGACATCTGGATGCCGAATCCGACGCTGTCATCGTTCATACAGGCAAATGCGTTCTGTCCGATCACCTGTTCGATGTTTGCCGATTCGTTTGATAAATTTTCGCCGTATCCGATAACGCCGTTGCTGAGTTCGACGCGGTAGACGTGAACCCGTTCGCCGTGTGTCAGCGCGCGGTGCATGTGTCGGCTAACCCGTTCATGATAAAATGGTACGTTCAACGGAATCGCTTCGAGATGTTTGATGCTAAGCATGAGTTCCCTCCCAAATTGATAAACAATCGCTCACGAGGTTTTCACTTTTTGCTGGTACGGTTTCCGAATTGTATCACATTTCCGAAATTGAAAGTGAAAATATTATGAAGATGTAGTGATTTCGTCTCTACCTACTGACAACTGAAAACTGACAACCAGTAACTGCTTCATCGCGGTTGACATGCCCTCCGTTTTGTTGGTATAATATCTTTAACACGTACGATATTGAAATACTGATACTTTCGCAAGCGAGGGACACATTATGACAGAACTTCAACCCTTTAATGTTTCAAATGGACTCTTAGATCAACCCGAAAAACTCCGAGAACAGGCGCGGCAAGACGGTTATCTTTTCTTTCGCGGCTTGATTGATACCGATTCTATCTACGAGGTGCGCAAGGACTTCTTGGAAATCTGTCATCGACACGGATGGGCGGAAGGTGGAGAAACACTGATGGACGGTATCCGCATCGGCGGTCCGTTCATGGAAGGCGATGACGGCTATTGGCCCGTGTTAGACGAATTCCAATGCTTACAATCCTTCCACGCCTTCGCACATCATCCGGCGATTTTGAACGTGTGTGACACACTCTTCGGCGAGAAGACGCTCGTGCATCCGCGGAATATTGGAAGAATTATGTTCCCAGAGAACACAAAATACACAACGCCTGCGCACCAAGATTTTATCCACATCCGAGGGACAGAGGAAACCTATACCGGATGGATACCACTCGGTGATTGTCCAATGCGTTTAGGCGGGTTGTCCGTATTGTCTGGATCGCACCAAAACGGCATATATCCGGTCAAACCGGCGTTCGGTGCTGGAGGCGTTGGTGTTGATACAGAGCCTTTGGAAGCGGATGGATTCCACTGGGCTGGTGGCGATTACGGTATCGGTGATGCGCTTTTCTTTCACAGCCACGCTGTTCACAAGGCACTGCCGAATCAGACCCCGAATCAGATTCGTCTCTCCGTGGATTATCGCTATCAGGGATGCTCCAAACCGGTCACCGAAGGGTCGTTATTGCCACATTTCAATCGGATGGCGTGGGATGAAATCTATAAGGAGTGGATCTCCGCGGAATATCAGTACTATTGGAATGCGTTTGATTTAAACAGGGTTTAACAACCATGAAAACGTATTAGGGGTTTTACTCTGTAGCAAATCGAAACGTGTTGTGCGCGGAGGATCGTGGAGTTTCAATGCGAAAAGCGTGCGTGTCGCGAATCGTCTCGCGGAGAGACCGTCGTTGTTGAGTAGCGATGTCGGGTTTCGTTGCGTGCGCGATGTAAATCCAAAGTAATAATCACACACCGTGTGCCGTCACAATAGACACAATAAAAAGAGAAACCAATTGATTAAATTACAACAACAAAAATCTAATACCGTATATCTCATCCGTTTTGTAGTGATACTCATCGGATGGGGGTGTATTGCTGTTTTACCCACTGCTGCTGAGAACTACACTGGAGACTTTTTGACGAACGGTGTTGGTGGTCGCGCACTCGGATTGGGGGGTGCTTATGTTGGCATTGCCGACGATGCCACCGCTGCCTATTGGAATCCTGCTGGTATTGCCGGTGTTCCTGACAAGTATCAGTTTTGTTTGATGCACGCCGCACGGCGTTCAGGATTGGGATCGTTCAACTATGTCGGAGGGACGACACAGGTGTTGCCGAACCTCAACCTTGGTGTATCGTGGCTTCGAGCAGGAGTAGACGACATCCCTATCTATCCACTTGTGCCAGCCTTCGATCCGAATATTAGTAGTGAGCAACGCCGAAACCTCGTAAAGAATCGACCGAGGGAATCCGACTTTATTCCAGCGGGCTACCTCAACGACAGTGAAAACGCCTATATCCTGACACTCGCGAAGCGTTGGGTTGTCAGCCAGTCTTGGTGGGACAATTTCGGTAGGGATTCAGTGCCGCCTGAATTTATGGTCGGCGTAAATACCAAATTGATTACACAGAGCGTAGGTGGAAGCGATCTTGAGGCATACAATTATGGGAGTTGGGGTTACGGTTTTGATGTTGGAATGCTCGTTCGCTTGCCTGATTTCAACGCACTTTTCGGTTTAGAAGATTTTGGCAGTCTTACATTTGGCATGAACCTTCAAGACATCTCAAAAACGACCTTGACGTGGAACACGCTCTCCGCACCCAAAGAATCTATCCCGGCGAATTGGAACATGGGCGTGGCGTATACGAACAATCGCGTTTTCAATCGAGAACTCATCTTGTCCTACCAGTGGCAGCAGCGCTATGGCGGGCAGATGCATCTCGGCATAGAGTATCATATTAGCAAACCGTTGGCACTTCGTGTCGGTTATCGCGATAATCGTATCACAAGCGGGATCGGCATTCAACTCCGAAAATTTCGGCTCGATTACGCCCTACTCTTTGGTGATCTGATTAGCACGCATTTTTTGAGTCTTTTGTGGCATTTTTAACTATAGGACTTACGCAACCCTTTTCTGCGTGGTTTTGCGGCGTACCTCACCCATCGGAAACCTGATTTTGACGTGAAGAAAATCCGAGAAAAACCCAATCATCGGGGCGCAGGTTTGGACAAATCCGGTTGGTCACGTAGTAGCAACAGGAGGGGCGCGAGCACCAACGGCAGCATCACCAAACCGTCTAACACAATCGGCAAACCGAATTGATCTCCCAAATTACCCACAATTTTATTCAATAATCCGCCGACACCCCATGCAGCACCCATCATCAAGCCGGATGCAATGTTTTCATGTCCGCGTAGGATCATCTGTGCTAAGATAATATTAATCGTTATGGAACTGGTGAGGACCACATTGCCGCAAAAGAGGAGTGCGAGGAAACTAAATCCGTCAGTGTGTAACGACGCATAGAGCAGCGGGGGGGCACCGAGCAGCGAGACCAATAAAAGGACATAGGTGTTTATACGACTCATAAGCCATCCACTTGACATGATACCCATAGAACCCGCGAAAATGAAAAGCGCGATAACAAGAGAGCGCACTTGATCCGAGTAATCTTGATCGTCTAAGTGGACGGATAAAAAAGTTTCTAAACCCGTTAGCGTAACAGTTCGGAGTGCCGCAATAATGAAAAGGACGATGAGTGGCAGCATACGGGGGGAAGCAACAGTCCAAAGAGGTTCTCGCGGTCTCGGTTCCTCGTTTGGTGCTCCACGGGTGGTAGCAGTTAAATCAAGCTGCTTCTCAAATCTCAATACTTTTGGCACCAGCAATGCTACGAGTATACCCGGTATCATTTCCCATGCGAGGAATTCCAACCCGAATCGATACGGGATGAACATCAGTGCCAACGGACCGAGTGCACGTCCAATGTTACCGCCTGTGAGAAAAATGGAGGTCCCCAACCCTCGATCCTCCGATGCAAGGGCACCAGCATAAGTTGTCGCCTGTGGATGGAATGCGGCAATCCCAATACCACCAATAGCTAACAGCAAATATACGATATTAGCAGATGGAGCAAGCCACAAGAGGCTTAAACCGATTGCGCTAAACGCAACACCGATCGTCAGAAAGTGCACTGTCTGCACCCGATCTGACAGCCATCCAAAGACGATCTGACCGAATGAGCTAAAGACACTATAAATTGCGACGAAGTTCCCCGCTAAACTGTTTCGCGCACCAGCTGCGGCTAACTTTGTTAGTAAGAGAGGTTGCAGATGCGATAGAAGTGTCGCGTAGGAATCAAGAACAGTATGTGATAACGTCAGAAAATAGAACTGTTTTCGAGAGGATGTTTTTGATGAATCTTGATCGTTTTTCATGAGGCGAAATAGGAACCGCATTTCTATAAAAATCGGACAATCATTATGATAAGAATACATTATAGAATGTATTGATCTAAAAAGCAAATTTTTTTTACTGTAGGCACAGCAACATTCAGTTCTCTTTTTAATAGTAGGTCTTCAAACTTGCCCTACTGACGACTGAATTTTTACTTGACAATAAAACTTCCAATATCTATCATATTACGAGCATTCGGGCGTAAAGCCCAATGCTTTAGCTTTGGGATATAGGTTTCCCGCTAAGGGAAACCTGTGCGAAAAATAAACTTGACATTAACTGAAAAAAGTCGTATAATGATCCTATCGCGTTGGGGACACAACCAAGCATGCTGCAAGGCGTGTCTGTCCCTAACCTATCTTGGTTGAAGGTTAAAGCGCGATACGCGATATATCATGAAAACGTATAAATATCCACTTTATGATCAGTCTAATTGTATCCGTATCGGCAATCTGCTTGACGATATGTGGCAAGTGCATGTGTATTTCCACGAGTGGCAACGTCAAAGGTATAAAGACGGGCTTCCTTATGTAAACTATGAAGGCATGTGTGATCACCTAAAACTGTTGAAAGAGACGACCCACCCGCATTGGAACGCCTTGCCGAGCCAAGTTATGCAACAGGAACTCAAGCGTATTCATAAAGCGTATGACCGTTTCTTTAAGAAACTTGGCGGTAGACCCCATATTAAGCCGAGACGTAAGTTTAAGTCTCTTACGTATCCGAGTTCTGCTGGCTGGTCTTTGTATAATAATCGTATCACATTGAGTTTTCGCAAGTGGAATCCAAAGACCTATAAATGGCAGTTTGATAAAGTCGCATATACTTTTCACAAGCACCGCCAGTGGCATGGAAGGATTAGCCAAGTTACGATAAAGCATGATAGTTGCGGGGACTATTGGCTTTGTATCACAACAACGTATACAGATTTTAGACCTCTGCCGACAACAGGTAAAAGCGTTGGGGCAGACTTCGGTATGAAAGACGCTTATTTGACACTTAGCACGGGTGAAAAGATCCAACACCCCCAACCTTTGAAACACTCCTTGAACGAACTTCGGTCTCTCAACAAAGCATTGAGTCGTAAAGTCAAAGGTTCTAACAGCTGGTGGAAGTGTGTTAGACAAATAGCACGCCTTTATCGGAAAATCAGCAATCAACGTAAAGACTTTCACTGGCAACTCGCCAGCAAACTTTGCAAGAAGTTTGATACGATTGCCATTGAAACGCTGAACCTTGACGGCATGAAACGCTTGTGGGGGCGTAAGGTTTCCGACCTTGCCTTCTATCAGTTTGTTGGGATATTGAAGTATAAGTGTCAAAAGCATAAGCGTCAACTTATTCAAATGAGTCAATGGACTGCTACGACGAAACCGTGTAGCGATTGTGGTTTTCATAATGAAAACCTAACATTGAACGATAGGCAGTGGAGGTGTCCCGAATGTGGTTCACACCATGATAGAGACATCAACGCTGCTGTAAATATATTGCGGGCAGGGATAGCCGTCACTTGACGATATGCCTTGTGTTCATTCAATCAATTTGAGAACACGAGGGAAACGCCCGTTGGTGGAGACGAAATAAGACGGTGGACTCTATGGGAAAACCGCACTGTCTACGAAACCGAAGTCCACGCCTTCAGGCGTTGGGTGCTATCACCAAGATCGGCTTACCAACGGTACTGGCAGTTGTCATAGCTTACTTCCTTTTAAAAGAGATCGACATTCAAGAGATACCGCGAACTCTAAGCCGATTGTCCATAAAGGCACTCTTAATCGGCTTCGCGTGTTATTGTTTATTAGTCTTAGCGAAAGCCCTCCGGTTTCGAGCACTGCTCAACCTTGGTAGCAGTGTCCATCAGATCTTTCCAATCTTGGCGTTGCATACCTTTTGGGGCAATATCCTCCCGATGCGGACAGGGGATGTCTCTTATGTCTATCTGATGCAACGACGACAGAAGGTCGATGCAACGCAGGGCATAGCGTCGCTTCTGGTCGCAAGTCTGATTGATCTTGTCCTGTTAATAGGTTTGGTGGTTGCCACGGCATGGCTACTGCGTGCCGAGCTTCGCGACACATTCTCTGGGACAGTCCTTTATATTACACCACTTCTGATGGCGGGTGCTTTGATTGTAGGGATGGTTTTCGTCTACATTGTACCAAACCTCTGTGTAAGGCTCGCTGAAAAATGCGCAGTGCCACTCTTGCGTCTTCAGAAACAATCTCTGACGTGGGCAGTCAACAAGGGACTGACGGTGATTCAAGAGCTAACGGGGTTCCGGTCGAATCGGCGGTTTTTAGAGGTATGGGGATATTCTGTAATCTGTCTTGCAATCCGTTTCGGATTCCAATGCTACCTCGTCACCGAGATGGGTGTTGATATTCCAATGGTTGAGGTCCTGTTCGCACTCGCTTTTACCAACGTCTTTAACCTGTTGCCTGTCCAAACGATTGGGAACTTCGGAACAACGGAATTTCCGTTTGTCTGGTTGCTAAATCATTTCGGCACGTCGGTGGAGACTGCGACTGTTACAGGATTTAGTTTACATATTCTGATCCTACTTTACTGTTTACCGTTAGGTGTGTATGGATTCTTCAGAAAACAGAAGGAGCAATAAGATGAGAATTATCGATCCACACGTTCATGTTTGGAAAAACGATCCGCAATTCCCGTGGGCACCGGAAACGACAAGTCCGCCTGCGGAAGATGCTACAGCGGAAATGCTATTGGAATTGATGGCGGCGAATGGTGTCGAAAAAACGGTTCTCGTTCAAGTCATCCATTACCGATGGGATAATCGTTACGCAGCGGATGCAATGAAAAGGTATCCCGATAAATTCATGGGCGTTTGTCGGATTAACCCCGAGGATCCAGAGGCACCAGACCATCTTAGTCGCTGGGTCGAGGAGGATGGTTTCCACGGTGTTCGGCTCAGTCCGTCCGTTGGTGAAGCGGGGGATTGGTTTACTGGCCCCTTGATGCCACCTATCTTTCGTCGTGCAGAAACACTCGGTGTGCCGATGCTTCTGCTCACAGGAGCCGAGCGATTGGTGGATCTCGTGCCACTTTTAGAGCACCATCCAGAACTTGACGTTGTGATAGATCACATGGCGAGCTGCTCGCCTGACGCACCTGAAAAACTTGAATTATTGCTCAATCTCGCGCAATTCCCTCGTGTCTATGTCAAGATAAGCCATACCTGGTCGATATCGAAAGGGGGGTACCCGTGGGCAGATACGTTTGAACAGGTGAAAAAAGTATATCATGCTTTTGGTGGTTCGCGGATTATGTGGGGGACCGATTGGCCCGTCTGCCTCAGCCGAGCAAGTTATGCAGAGACCTTGTCGGTTGTTCGTGATGAGATGGACTTCTTTACGTCGGAAGATCGAGAATGGGTGTTAGGCAAAACGGCACTCCGCCTCTGGCAATTCCAAGAGTGATTCTTAAATTCCGTGTTCTCTGTAGGTTCGGTAGATGTGGTTTCCTAACCGCACTGGATCGTGAAAAAAACGCGAAATCCGATAATCTCTTAAAACCGGAACGGCTCTGGAATTTAATATTTGACAAATTCTTTACGCTTATGTTATTATGCAAAGAATAGGTTGAAGGTCGTCGTGTATCCCGTTCCCAACCCTCTGCAGAAAAACAGCACCGTGGCAAGGCACCAAACGATAAAAAACGCTATGCTCTTTTACCGACAAGATTTCTATCCTTGTCCGTTCACAAGGAGGAAAGACGATGCCGTTCTGTCCACAATGCAATGCTGAATATAAGATAGAAGTCTCGATATGCATGGATTGTCAGGTAGACCTCGTGGCTCAATTGCCCCAAACCGAGTTTATGGAATATGGGGACTGGTCCACTGTCGAGTCTGTGCCGAATGAATTGGCGGGCAACATCCTTCAAAGCGTCTTACAGGAGGATGGTATTCCTGTGTATTTACGCTGCCATGATGTGCCCAATTATGGCGCGGTGAAAGGCAACGCGAATCAGTCCGAGTGGGGTGATGTCCTTGTCCCGGCTAATCTACTTCCGCAGGCGCGGGAATCTCTCAAAGCCTATTTTGATTCGCTAAAGGATGAATAACACACGCGAGCAGATCGTCATGAAAGCCAAGCAGCTCTATCTCATTAAGGAAGCGAAATCTCACGTCCGCATGGCTGGAAAAATCCATGTGAGAGCGCACCGTAGACGCAACGGTAGTTACGTCAAAGAGCATTGGCGGCGGAAACCGAGTAAAAATGTTGGCACGCCCAGACAATTTGAGCAAATCCGCTTCTTTGAAGACGATATGCAACTCCCGCTCTTTGAAGACGACAGTACCTGACATTGACAACACATCGAAAGGGTTATGTGAGGAGATACTGATGCGCTGGTGTTTGTGGTGTCATCGAGCCATGTCTTCTCCAAAAATGCTATGATCTACTTTTTGCGAAGTTTGCAAGGCTCTCGTTTTACACTGTGGTGCTTGCAAGCTCCGATTATTTTGCTATTTTTCATCGCAACGACAACGCTCTTCGCTGATGTTTACCGTATCAAAAAAGGGGACACGCTCCTGATTGCGGTGATCGGACAGCCGGAATTTACACATTCCGTACAGGTCCGTGAAGATGGCAGGATTAGTTACTTTGGCGGCGATTTTGACGTTGCTGGACAGACAGTCGCGGCGGTCAATCTGCAGATTCGCGAGTTTCTCATGGCGGGAGGGCTCGTCAGTAAGCCCGTCGTTCTGGTGTCGCCGGTGTTGCAAGAGAAAGGCGTTTTCGTTGGTGGTGCGGTGAAGACTCCGGGACGTTATCCTATTTCACCGGAGACGGACATCGGTTTATACCGTGCCATCGCGCTCGCGGGCGGTATGGCAGAGAACGCCGATCGCCAAGAGGTACAATTAATTCGGACCGATACAGCGCAGAAAGCTGAGAGCTATGATCTCTCAATAAACCGTCCTTACAGCGACATCCGTGTCAACATCAACGATTTGGTGTTCGTCATGCCGCTAAGTGTCGTTGAGGTGCAAGGACAGGTGCAGACCCCCGGAAAACTTTTTATTCGTGGGCAGCTCGGTATTGCGCAGGCACTCGCGCGCGCGGGCGGTGCTACGCAGGAAGCCGACCTCGCCGCCGTGGTAAAAGTTGAAGGAAACGGTAAACTCTCCGAATTCAATCTCTCCGAACAGTTCTGGAAATCGTCTCTAAACGGCAATCCTTCTGCCTTTCTATCGGATGGAGATGTGTTGTTTGTTCCTAATGTGTTCAAGGTTGAACTTATTTATGTGACCGGTTACGTTCACACCCCCGGTGCGCAACGCGTTCGCGGACCCTTGAGACTCTCGCAAGCGGTTGCCCTCAGTGGCGGGTTTGAGGCATCGGCGAATCGTGAGGAGGTGCTCATCCACCGCCGTGACGGCACAACCGTTGAGGTGCTTTTTACGCGCGGTCCTACAGATGGCACAACACAACAGATTTTACTCTATCCGGGTGACATCTTGGAGGTGAAAAAGAAGTTTCAGGTAAATTGGGGTCTTGTCAGTACGTTCGCCTACATCGTCATCAGCGGCGTGGGCATTATAATCCAACTAACGAAGTAAATTATAAGAAAGGAAAAATAGGAATATGAGCGAGAATTCTTCGCCGGAGTTTGCTCCGGGTCAAATTGTTTTTTTGAAATCAAATCCCTCTACCCGTGGGGCCGTTGTTGAGGTATTAACTGGGAGTAGTGAAAACCAGATCACCATTTTTGCTGATGGTAGGATCCAGAGTTTTGATGCCTCTCAGTTGCAGGTTAGCACATCTTCAGATATTCTCAGCCGCATTATTGACGCGTCCCCTGAGACAATTGAGCAAATTGAGACGTTGCTACAATCGCCCGCCGAATCTACGCCGACCATCTCACCGGCACCTCAAGAGGAACCGAGCGTTGCGTCAGCAGAACCGAGCGAGAAGCAGCAGAAAGAATCTCAACCATCGAAGAAAGAGGGCAGTAATTGGGACTCTGATAAACTCCTAAGCCAATATTTCGCACAACCCGTCCGCTTTATCACGTATACAGGTATAAAGGATCTATCCGAAATTAGAGCGGAACCTTATACCCTATGGGGGACTGATACCAACGGTAAAAAGATTAAGATGGCGAAACTTCAGGCCTTGTTTGCATTTCCGAAAGAGAAGATGCCGGACCTGAAACCATACGTGAAAGTAAGGCAACCGTTGAAAGCGCAAAACCTTCAGCCGATTGAGACCCCAGAGGATCGGTTCCATATTGATGACGATCTTCTTAAGCAGGCGCGAGAAAACAAATCTAATGTCAACATTGTCACGCGGGCAGGATACGTCTTGAATGGCTGGCTCCAACATTTTGACGAATATGTTCTGTATATGCGGGTCGGGGAGAAGGTTGTGGTTGTGTATCGACACGGCTTGTTTGAATTCACAATTACGGAGCAAGAAAGTTAACCTTCTGGAATTATAGTAAAACCCGAAAACATGTTTACAGTTCGTCAGTGAACGGGAGCCTCACCGCCGCTGGCGAGGGAGTTTTGCTTGGGTGTTTCCCTTAGTATCCTCGCCATTACATTGGTGTATAGGTAATTACGGGTTTTACTATAATCAAACTCACGTCAATTAGGAACGCTCCATAATCCTATAATCCTGTAAATCCTGATTCAGACAACAAGCAAAAAACACCGATGCCACACCTCAACATCAAACCCTCCCACAAACCTATCAAGACGTACTACGCCGAACTCCAAGAATACGACACCATCGGTGTAGCACACGAAGGCGCAGTCCGAGCCGCATTCCAAAGTCTACTTCAACACTACTGCCGACAAGCCTCCTTAACTCTCGTTTGTGAAAGAACGCACTACACCACAGAGAATAGACGGATCCGACCCGATGGCGAAGTCGTCGATACCTTCGGGCTGCCTTACGGTTATTGGGAAGCAAAGGATACGCAGGACGACCTCTACACCGAAGCAGCCAAGAAGTTTGACGCGGGCTACCCATCAAAAAACATCGTCGTCCAATCCCCGACCCACGCACTCCTCTATCAGCACGGGCAGCTGCAGCTGGACTTGGACATCAGCGAGCCGAGAAACCTCGTCCACGTTCTCCAGACCTTCTTCGCGTATCAGGAAGAGAATATATCGGCATGGCATACGGCGGTCGCTGAATTCAGAGAAATAGTGCCAGAACTCGGTGAGAAATTGACGGTGCTCATCGAAACAGAACGCCAAAACAATTCCCAATTTCAGGTCGCATTTACCAATTTCCATCAGCAATGCCAGGCTTTAATCAACCCGAATCTCTCCATCGCTGCGGTGGAAGAGATGCTCGTCCAACACCTGCTAACAGAACGCATCTTCCGCACCGTCTTTAACAATCCTGACTTCACACGTCGTAATATCATCGCACGCGAAATTGAGAACGTCATTGACGCGCTCACCTCACAGACGTTTGACCGCAACCAGTTCCTCCAGAGTTTAGATCCGTTCTACGTTGCGATTGAGCAAACCGCTGCCACTATCACCAACTTCTCACAAAAACAGGGATTCCTCAACACTGTCTATGAGCAGTTTTTTCAGGGTTTCTCTGTCAAAGTTGCAGATACACACGGCATCGTCTACACACCGCAGCCGATCGTCGATTTCATGGTGAAAAGCGTTGAGCATATCTTACAAACCGAGCTCAATCGCTCGCTTTCAGATAGTGGTGTGAATATCATTGATCCGTTTGTTGGCACCGGTAACTTCATCGTCCGGATTATGCAGGAACTTGATCCCATCTCCTTAGAGCGGAAATACACTGCTGACCCGCCGGAACTCCTGTGTAACGAGGTGATGCTCCTGCCCTACTACATCGCCAGTCTCAACATAGAGCACGAGTTCTACACCGCAACGAATCGGTATGTTCCTTATGAAGGTTTATGTTTGGTAGATACCTTTGAGGTTGCCGAAGCGCGGCAGATGCCACTGTTCACCCTTGACAACACAGCACGCGTTGAAAAGCAGAAGGAGACACCGATGTTTGTGGTTATCGGCAATCCACCCTACAATGTGGGACAGGTCAACGAGAACGATAACAACAAAAACCGAAAGTATGAGACGATGGACAAGTTGATTGCTGAGACTTATGCGAAAGACTCCAAAGCGACACTCAGAAGTCAGCTTTACGATCCGTATGTCAAGGCAATTCGGTGGGCATTGGACCGAATTGGTGAGGAAGGCGTTGTTGCTTTCGTAACAAACAACAGTTTTCTTGAAGGATTGGCGTTTGACGGGATGCGGAAACACCTCGCAGAAGATTGTGACGCGATCTATATTTTGGACTTGGGTGGAAACGCGAGGAAGGGATTGAAGGTCTCGGATGCCAATGTATTCGGAATTCGGGTGGGTGTGAGCGTCAACCTGTTTATGAAAAGGAAAGGGGATTCATCAGAAGCACCCCGATACTTTTACCATCGCACTGATGACCTATGGAACAGAGAACAGAAATTCGTTTTTCTGAATGAACGTCAGCACATAGGCAATATTGAGTGGCAACCGATTCAACCAGATGTGCGGCATACCTGGCTCACTGAAGGTTTTCATGCTGAATTTGACACTTTTCTTCCAATGGGGAGTAAGGAGACAAAGGCTGTAAAAGGTGAGGCAGTAGATGTGATTTTCAAAACTTACAGCAACGGTGTGAAAACCAATCGTGACGCATGGGTTTACAATTTTAACCAAAACACACTTGTTGAAAATACAAGTAAAATGATTGAAACTTACAATACTGAAGTCACTCGGTGGGGACAGCGGATGGATCGAAATGCTAATCTTAATGATTATGTAATTTCTGATGAGACAAAAATCAAGTGGAGTTTAACTCTAAAACAGAAGTTGCAGAGTAGTCAAACAGCAGCATTTACAGATGCGAAAATCCGGCAATCTCTCTATCGTCCGTTTATGAGATTAAACCTCTACTTTGATCGAATGATGAATGATAGGGTGCTTGTGTTTCCTTCTATCTTTCCCACACCAGAGACAGAAATAGAAAATCGGGTGATAATTGTTAGTGATCACGGCTTTCGCGCGGACTTTAGTACATTGGTAACGAACATAATTCCCGATGTTCATACCCTTTCAGCACAGGATAGTTTCCAGTGCTTTCCCTTCTATACCTACGACGAGGACGGCACAAACCGCCGCGAGAACATCACTGATTGGGCGTTGGCGGAGTTCCGAGCGCATTACGAGGACGACCCCATCACCAAGTGGGACATCTTCCACTACAACTATGGACTCTTGCATCATCCTGAGTATCGCGAGAAATATGAGGCGAATCTCAAGCGCGATCTTCCGCATATTCCGTTTGTGAAGGACTTCTGGGCGTTTGCGGAGGCAGGCGCACAGTTAGCGGACCTTCACGTTAACTATGAATCCCAACCCGAATACGATAAGCTGAAGTTTATCCAAAACTCGGATGTGCCGCTTAATTGGCGTGTTGAGAAGATGAAGCTTTCAAAAGACAAAGCCTCGCTTGTCTACAACGATTTCCTAACGATCAGTGGCATTCCTGAAAAGGCGTTTGATTACCGGCTCGGCACACGTTCCGCGTTAGAATGGATAATTAATCAATATTGTGTTAAAATAGATAAACGGAGCGGCATTGTGAACGATCCAAACCGGGCAGATGACCCGCAGTACATTGTCAAACTCATTGGGAAGGTGATTACCGTCAGTTTGGAGACGGTGGATATTGTTGAGGGATTGCCGGACTTGGATTTAGGATAGAGAGACATGGAGTCAAGGAGAAAGTCATGGGAATCATAGAGTGGCTAAACGCAAATAGTGGCGCAATAATCGTGATTGTCGCTATCGTGCTTGTTAGTGTCATTAGTTATTACGCCTATCTGACGTGGCGGCTGCTAAAAGCGAGTAACACACCTGAAATTGCGATCTCCCTGCGTCCGCATGAAGCACATATTCATTGTGTTATGCTCTGCATAGAGAATATAGGAACGGGAGCGGCTCGTAATATCCAATTCCAAACAGACCTTTCTTTTAAACCTGATGGGGAAAGATCCTTTGAGGATGTTGGTTTCCTCAAGAATGGAATTGACTACCTTGGCCCGGGGGAAAAGATTGAGCACTTTTTGGTGAGTGTGATAGGCAAATTAGATAAGCTCAAAGAAACGCCCCTTGAAATCGGTGTTACTTATACGGATTCGGTGAAAACAGCACATCAATGTGCCTTTCATCTTGATTTTGGTGAGGACGAAGGTTACGCCCGCGTTGGCAAACCGCCGCTTTTTGAGATAGCCGAGGCTACTCAGAAGTTACAGGAGGATGTCAACAACATTGCTACCGGATCTCGAAAACCCGTAATTCTCACTGAACCCCTATTTGAGCATAGGATACGGAACCATACTGACTTTTTGGAGAGGCGGATAAGTCAGTACCCGCGTAATATTCAAAGCAAAATTTTACAGAAAGTAGACTTCCTTATTCAAGATCAAGATCGGGAAATGCGTGAAAAATCACAGAATGGTGAGACAGAAACGGACGCGAATTCGTCATAAAAAGGGGGTGAAACAGATGGCAGTTACAATTTATATCTATGCTAATAATGGGACACCTATAGAAATTCCTGATGAGACGGAGGATCCGTTAGCGAATAATAATTCGCGGTTATCTACTGAAGAGTTTAAAGCGGTACTCGAGCGATTAGCAGTCAAATTTGAGGAATTCGCGGGTCCCAATGTCCCTCCCTTATCGGATTACGCGGTGAGCCGCGAAGGGCTGTACGAAGATCATTTATAGTTATGATTTATCAATCTTCCCGCCAAGACCCCATGCTTTAGCTTGCGGGATGTAGGCGGGCATTGGGTTTGTCATTGAAAAAACATTTTGACAATCGCCTAAAAATGTAGTATAATTAAAAGTATCAAGTTGGCAGACATGACAAGCACAGTCGCTTGACTGTGTGTCTGCCTACCCACTTGTCAGGGGTTAAAGACTTGATGCTTGATGTACCATGAAAACGTATAAGTATAAGTTTGGCGATCAATCGAATTGTATCCGTATCGGCAATCTGCTTGACGATATGTGGCAGGTGCATGACTATTTCCATAGGTGGCAGGATCAAAGGTATAGAGCTGGATTGCCGTATGCGGACCATCCTGCGATGTCTGCACACTTGACGGATTTGAAACGCACCACCCACCCGCATTGGAACGCTTTGCCGAGTCAAGCGATTCAAGAGGAACTCAAACGGATTGACAAGGCGTATGTGCGTTTTTTCAAAAAACTTGGTGGGAAACCGAAAAGGAAACGCCGACACAAGTTCAAGTCTATCACATACCCTGGAAGTGCGGGTTGGTCTCTGAAAAATAATCGTATCACGCTGACGTTCCGTAAATGGAATCCTCAGACGCGTAAGTGGCAGTATGATAAAGTGGCGTATACGTTTCATAAGCACCGCCAGTGGCATGGGACTCTCAGTCGTATTACAATCAAACGTGATAGTTGCGGAGACTATTGGCTTCATATCATAACAACCTACACAGATTTTAGACCACTGCCGGCAACAGGTCAGAGCGTTGGGGCAGACTTTGGTATGAAAGACGCATATTTGACACTTAGCACGGGTGAGAAGATACAACACCCACAACCTTTGAAGCAGTCTTTGAACGAACTCCGGTCTCTCAACAAAAGCCTTTCTCGAAAGGTTAAAGGTTCTAACGGGTGGTGGCGTGCTGTTCGACAACTCGCACGTCTCTACAGAAAAGTATCTAATCAGCGTAAAGATTTTCATTGGCAACTCGCCACTAAACTCTGTAAAAAGTTTGATACGATTGTCCTTGAAACTTTGAACCTTGATGGCATGAAACGGCTGTGGGGTCGTAAAGTTTCTGACCTCGCCTTCTACGAGTTTGTTGAGATATTGAAGTATAAAAGTCAAAAACATAAGCGTCAACTCATTCAAATCAGTCAATGGACTGCTACAACGAAACCGTGTAGCGATTGTGGCTATCACAACAAAAATCTTTCTCTTTCAGATAGGCAGTGGACATGTCCCGAATGTGGTTCACACCATGACCGAGACATCAACGCTGCGATAAACATTTTGCGGGCAGGGATAGCCGTTACCTAACGATATGCCTTGTCTGTGACAAGGGAAACGCCCGCGGGTGGAGCGAAAATAAGACGGTGGACTCTTTGAGAAAACCGCAGTCGCTACGAAACCGAAGCCCCTACCTTTAGGTAGTGGGTGCTATCACCTTGCAGATACCAATGTTTTGTTGCGTATCGTACAACGCACCGACGTACGTCATTCCATTGCTCAGGCTGCTGTGCACAAATTAGAGACAAAGGGCCATCAACTACAGACCACTTCGCAAAATTTCGCAGAATTCTGGAACGCTTCAACTCGACCTACTGAGCGAAATGGTTTTGGGCTCACGCCTGATGAGACAGACACGCTCTTAGGAGAATTAGAACAGTCTTTTCCTTTGCTGCCGGATTCACCAAATGTCTACCCAGTATGGAGACGACTCGTCGTGCAATATAATGTGTCGGGGCGTCAGGTTCACGATGCACGGTTGGTTGCGTCGATGATTGCGTATGATGTAACACATATCCTAACTTTCAACGTAACCGATTTTGAACGCTATGCCTCTGAAAGAATTGTGGCTATTGATCCAGCGGCGGTTTAGTAATGACTTGAAGAATGTCTTAGAGTTTCTCTTTTTTTGAAGAAAAACAACACTATTTACACCGAAATATTAGGTGAAACACTTTATGAATCAATTCTTTGCATACGCCCTTATTTTTTTGCTGATTTTTTTATGTCTGTCTGCTGCAGCGGATAGCACGGACATCCACGAAAACGCCGGCACCCGCGCTATGACTTTCCTCAAAATCGGGGTAGGTGCGAAGGCGATGGGGATGGGAGAATCTCACGTCGCTGCGACCGATGACCTTTACGCCTCGTATTGGAATCCCGCCGGACTTGCCAAGCTCCAACACCCACAACTTGCACTTATGCATAACGAATGGTTTGCTGGAATCAATCACGAGTTCGTCGGATTTGCACACCCGTTTGGGAGTGCTGGGACCCTCGGTGCGAGCGCGAGTTTCTTGTCCTTCGGTGAGTTGCAGGGACGCGATCGAGAGGGGAACGAAACGACTATTTTCCGTCCTTACGATCTGGCGTTGGTTCTGTCGTATGCCCGTGGTTTCGGTGATTCACTCGCTTTCGGTGCGAACGCGAAATTCTTGCGAGAGCAGATCGCTGACGAAAGCGGCACCGGTATTGCCTTCGATCTCGGTGGGATATACACCTTTTCAGAGATGCCTTTTCTTGCATTGGGGTTCAACGCGCAGCACGTGGGACCGCGAGTGAAGTTTATAGAGGAGGCTTTCGGTCTACCCTTTACCTTTAGACTCGGCGCGGCTTACAGAACCTCGACCCAGCCATTCATCCTAACGGTGGACATCATCCGACCCTCTGACAACGACATCGCAATCGCGGCAGGTGCAGGCTACACGATTGGCAATATTTTGGAACTCCGCACCGGTTATAAATACAAAATCGGTGGCAACGATTTAGGCGCGATTTCCGGCCTCACAGGCGGTTTTGGGTTGACACTCCTTCGCTTCCAAATCGATTACGCGCTCGTGCCTTTCGGCGTTTTGGGGTTAACACACCGATTCTCATTGATCGCTAATTTTTAGTAAGAGGCAAGGAGACTGCCTGCTAAAGGGCTTAGGAACAAGCGTTAATAAATGCGGTAAATAGTTTTGCCGAATGTTCTTGAAGCTCCAAAGAACCTTGCTTTTTGAACATCCGTTCCGGATGGTATTGCACACCGAGCATGAACTTTTTTGATGTGTCCTCTATTGCTTCAATAATCCCATCTTTTGATTGTGCTGTTACAGTAAACCCCTCGCCAATTACTTTTAAGGACTGATGATGTCTTGAATTGACTTCAGTGGTGGTTTCACTTGTAATTTGGTTGAGTCGGCTGTCCGATTGAATCTGAATATCGTGCCAAGAATCGTCGGTATTTTCTATTATCTTATGCGTCAAATGGTCTGTAAACTGTGAAGGGATGTCTTGGTACAGGCTGCTTCCAATTGCGACGTTCATAATCTGGATGCCGCGGCAGATTCCGAAAACGGGGAGATTTTCTTCTATTGCCTGCTTGCACAGTGGTAGTTCCAACTCGTCGCGGTCGAAATCAATGTCTGTCGTCTCGTGTTCTTCTTCACCGTAATGGATTGGGTCAATATCACGCCCTCCGGTGAGTAAAAGTCCTTTTAGACCTTTAAATACCTCTGGTGGTGCCCCTGGATACAGCGGACGGGCTATGCCGCCGTGTTTTTCAATGGCGCGGATGTAGTTGTTAGTCGGGTCGTTTTCATCGTAGCCAAATGTAATTCCAATAATAGGTTTCATATAGAAATCCTCCTTTTGATTTTGTTTTCCTGGATAAAAGCGATTTCCCGAATGTAGGTTGGGTTGAGCGGTATCTGACAAACCACGTCCGTTTGCCGCAGTAATCTTTACATATTTAAAATACCTACACACTCCAAAAACCGAGCGAAACCCAACGTCTTTCTAAACTCGGGATCCCTGTTAAATTATACTCTATTTTGCAGCCAAATGACAAACCAACCTGAATCGCATTTGCATTATACGTAGATGCGTGGTATAATTTGCACATAGCATTTATGTTACACGAATTTAACGAGAAAGAATTATCCATTACAGAAGACGAAGCACCGATACTCACGTGCTATCATGGTGGCGATGTGGCACATCCGCCATATCTGCATCCGCTCTATGCTCCCAATGGACAAGTGGTAACAGATGACACGAGCATAGGGCATCAGCATCCACCGGGAATTTGTTTCACTCGCGGAACCGTCAGCGGTGCGCAGCTGGAGCACGATGAGATTACGCGCGACACAAAGGCTGATTCAGCGAGGTTTTCTGTTGTCACGACGTGGAAGAATTCCGGGGAACCGTTGCTGATGGAAACCTGTGCAGTGAGGGTGCACCCACGTCAGACCGAAGTACAGGTCTTGGATATAGACATCTCGCTGCAGGCACTACGTGATTCTCTTGAATTTACCGACAACACAGGACTTGGCTACCTCGCTGTTGAGATGGAGTACCGTAAAGCAGCGGATGCCGAGGGACGGATCGGTGAGTCGGAAGTGAGTGGCAAAACATCGGCGTGGGGAACTCTCTGCGGTCTCACTGCTGCTGAGCAGGAAGCGGTCGGAGTCGCAATTCTCCCGCATCCCACAAACGGTGAAACAACGTTTTTTGCCGAGGATGCCTCGTTCGGATTTCTTTTCGCACAGACAACGCCTTTCACCGTGAATGCCGATGAGACGCACACACTGAAATACCGGGTGCTGGCATATATAGGTGATCTCTTTACTTTTGACGTGTGGGGATACCATCAAGATTACATAGGATAAGTATGAAAGACCAGACGCTTTTCCCACTCTATAATGAAAATAAGGGCATAGACACACCGCATCCACCGCCACAAGGATCGCAAAAGGGGGTGCCACAGGCGGACGCGCGTCGCGTCTATATTGAAACGTACGGATGTCAAATGAATGTCAGTGACAGTGAACTGATGGCAGGCATTTTGACGCAGAGTGGACATCAAACCGTGCCGCATCTCGACGATGCGGATGTCGTCCTTGTGAACACCTGCGCGATACGGGAAAACGCGGAAACAAAAGTGATTAATCGGCTCAAGCATCTGAACCATCGGAAACGCCGTCAACCGGAACTCATCATCGGTGTCTGCGGTTGTATGGCACAACACCTCCGAGACAAACTCTTAGACGCGGCACCTTATGTGGACCTTGTGATGGGCCCCGATGCTTATCGAGATCTACCCGTGGCACTGGATTCTTTGGTGCGTGGTGTGGAATCGCATGTCTCGCTGACGGATCGGGATCCGTTTGTAGGCTTGCGGTTAGACAAAAGCGAAGATTACGCCGACATCGCCCCCATCCGAAAAGAGGGAATTCGGGCGTGGCTCACCATTCAGCGTGGGTGTGATAAGATGTGCACCTTCTGCATCGTGCCCTTTGTTCGCGGCAGAGAACGGAGCCTTCCCCTGAAACTCCTTGTTGAAGATGTCGAAAAACTGGTGGACCAAGGATTCAAAGAGGTCGTTCTGCTTGGACAGACTGTTAATTCCTATCACGACGACAGTGCCGATTTCGGAGACCTCCTCTATGCTGTCGGCGAAGTCAATGGATTGGAACGCGTACGATTTACCTCCCCACACCCTGCTGATGCGACGGACAGTATGATTGACGCAATGGCGAGTTCACCGAGTGTTTGTAAGCATTTGCATCTCCCACTGCAATCTGGTTCAACGGAGGTGCTGGATCGTATGCGCCGTACCTACACAGCGGAGGAATATCGCGCGCTTGTCTCGAAGCTCCGCGAACGTATCCCCGATATTGCACTCACGACTGATATTATCGTCGGTTTTTGTGGTGAAACCGATGCGGAATTCATGGAGACATATCAGATGATGGCGGATATCCGATACGATTCAGCGTTCATGTTCAAGTATTCTGAGCGTGAGGGGACCCTTGCACATAAAGCCTTACCGGATGATGTGCCCGAAGCCGTGAAGGGAGCACGTCTCAAACAGATTATTGAACTCCAAGAAAGTATTTCTGCGGACGTCAACAGTGCTGCAGTCGGTGATACTATCGCAGTACTTGTGGAAGGCGAATCGCGTCGAGATGCAGATAGATACCATGGAAAAACGGATGGCTTCAAAACGGCTGTGTTTCCGAAAGCGGACAGTGAAATCGGTGAGGTCGTCAACGTTCGCATTGACAGCACTACAGCACATACCTTGATTGGACAGATCGTCTAATGGACAAACTTAGAATCAAAAGTAAGGTCGAAATTGAGAAGATGAAGCGGAGCGGTGAGGCGGCAGCGACCGTGTTGAAGCGTATCGGAGAGGCAATCGCCCCGGGTGTATCCACCGCCGATTTGGAACGCATCTCGCGTAAGACAATCGCTGAGGTCAACGCCACATCTTCCTTTTTGGGCTACCAACTTCCTGAACACGACCCTTATCCTTCCACAATATGTACCTCAATTAACGATGTCGTCATCCACGGGATTCCAAACAAAAGGGATGTTCTGCAAGAAGGAGACATCATCGGGATTGATACGGCTGTGAGTATTGACGGCTACCACGGTGATAACGCCTATACTTTTCCCGTTGGAGAGATTTCACCATCAGCCAGTCGGTTGCTTAAAGTAACGCGGGGTTCGCTGTACGATGCGATTGCAGAGGCGAAACCGGGAAACCGTATCGGCGACATCTCTTCCAAATTACAAAAAGGGGCAGAGTCTCAAGGGTTTTCCGTCCTTCAGAGTTTTGCGGGACACGGCATCGGGCGGAGTCTGCATGAGGCACCGGAGATCCCTTGCTTGGGGGTTGCTGGACGCGGTTTGCGTTTAAGACCAGGGATGGTACTCGCAATTGAAACAATGGTTAACATTGGACTGCCCGATGTGGAGATGTTAGCAGATGGATGGACGATTATGACCTTAGACGGTAGTTTGTCTGCCCTTTTTGAGCATACGGTCGCTGTCCTTTCGGACGGACCTGAAATTCTAACTGGGAGTTCACTGTGGGAAGCCTAAGTGCAAAAATTATAGCCGTCATTACCGCAATCCTCATCTTTGTTTCGCTCTATCTCATCTTCGGATACGCGCGGGTTGAAGGCACAATGCTGGAAGTGCAAAAGATCTTCTACTATCACGTCTCTGCAGCGTTGACCGTGTTTGTAGCCTTCGGTGTCAACTGCGTGTTCAGTATCAAGTACCTCATTCAACGGAAACCGAACGACGATCTGCTTGCAGTCGCTGCAGCGGAACTGGGACTTATCTTTTGCACTATCGCCCTCCTTTCCGGTCCTATCTGGGCAAGATACGCATGGAACACATGGTGGAATTGGGAACCGCGCCTCACGAGTACGCTCATCCTTTGGCTGATGTACGTCGGTTATTTTATTCTCCGTTCCGCTTTGGAAGAGGACAAGCGCGGGATCTATTCAGCCGTCCTCGGAATTATCGCTTACCTTGATGTACCGATTGTGTATTATGCTGTCGATATCTGGCAAGGCGGTTTACATCCCGACCGTGGAACGAAATGGAACCTTGAGACGACGATGCGTCATACATGGATGGTAGCACTCCTCGCATTTATTATGTTATTTATCCTTTTGCTAATCGTCCGGTATCGTATCAAAAGAACCCAAGCGCGTTATGAAATAATGCGGCAGAAGCATTTACGGGAGGCACTTTGATGAAAATAATCGTTGTGATAAGTTTTTTGGTGGTTTTGGGGTTATTCTTGTTCGCAACGCAAGTGCCGATCACCTTGACAGATGATGAAGTCGCGAAGGCTGTTTCAGAGACAAGCTCGGAATTGCCTGTGGACGAAGAGCTCCTGGAACGGGCAGTGAAACTATCCGTTGAGAAACTCGAACAGGGACAAAGCACTCGCCTCAAGTATCTTGCCGCTGCCTATTTCGTCATTTGGTTGGTTTTTATACTGTACTTACTCCGCTTGGGACAACAGCAGCGAGAACTCGACAAACGGCTTTCTCAATTAGAACAAACACCTGACAACGAGGTAGAAGAATAAACCTTTTTTGTTTTACCTTTATCTTAATCATGAAAACTTTCCTTTTTAAAACACAACAGACGCTTGAACAACCCCTAACGGAAGTTTTTGAATTCTTTTCTAACGCACATAACCTCGCTGTGATTACACCGCCGTGGCTCAAGTTTGAAGTCCTAACCCCCGCCCCGATTGAAATGGTCGTCGGAACGCGTATTGATTACAAGCTAAAACTACGTGGCATCCCTGTCCGCTGGCAGAGTGAGATTACCGAGTGGGATCCACCTCACGCCTTCGCAGATGAACAACGCCGCGGTCCTTATCGGATCTGGCGGCATAAGCATACCTTTGATGAGACAGAAGACGGTATCGTTGTCGGCGATTCGGTGGAATATGCGGTCTGGGGAGGTGCGCTTGTTGACAAATTTTTCGTGCGTCCGGATATAGAGCAAATCTTTGCTTACCGCACCGAGCAGTTAGCTGAAATCTTCCATCAGAGGAAGAATAGCAACTTATCGTAAAAACAGATGCGTTCGTAGTAATGCATCACCCGCTTCACGTAGTCTAACGTTTCGTTGAACCCCTGAAAATAACCGTGCGGTGGTTTCCCGCTTTCCCACACTTCACGATGGATGTGTGCGTGCTTCTGCGTCAATTGACGAAGGGCAACGCTCACGGGTCTCCATAAGCGTGGATTTCCTACTTCATGACGACGGACGAGTGCTTGTGCATCACGGACGCGTCCGAGACCGCCGTTGTAGCTCGCTAACACCAACCGGTGACGCTGCTCATAAGGACTTTGTGGGAAAGCGCGGTATAAATTCCTTAGATGACGCGCTGCACCCGCGATGTTCTGCGCCGCGTCAAGTGGGTCTCGCACCCCGAGTTCTTCTGCTGTTTTGGGCATCAATTGGGTTAGTCCTTGCGCACCTACCGGGCTTTGTGCGTTTTCGTCAAACCCAGATTCCTGCACAATCAACGCACAGACCAGACGAGCGTCCAACCCTTGTTTGGCAGCGTGTTGCTGAATCAGTCTTCTATACTTAAGCATCTTTGGTGTCAGGACGAGCAACCGCAAATCCGACGGGACGCTCATGACTGCACTTAACAGGACGATTAAGACGAGTATTAGAATAAGAAGGAAGAGTGTGTGTTTGCGCAGCATTTCTGTTTACTCAGCACGTAGGGTGGGTTGAACGGAACCTTACTGGAAACTGCATAGATAAGATAGCCTTCAAGTTCAGCAAGAAACCTGAAATCACCAAAGGACGAGTGAAACGCAACACATTTTCACGCCGAAACCTTTTAGGGCGTTGGGTTTCGCTATCTCTATCTACACAGATAATCCATAGAAGATCAACATTTTCCGTATAAACCGAAGGGTTTTGGTCTTTTACCGCTCAACCCAACCTACAGTCACAGCCATATTTTTATTATCGAACTTACATCAAAATAGGTAACCCATCTGGAACGTGAGTCGATGTGCTTGGCTGGTTTTTCCCTTACGGTGTTCACTGTTTTGTGTCTGCTGCCATGCGTAAGAGCATAAGGCGTTCCAGCCATTTAATGGGCGATAAGAGAACCGCGCACCGACCTCTGTGGTTTTTGCGACGACACCTGTCGGAAACGGGAGTGCTTCAAAGTCCTCCCCGTAAAAACGATCTGCGATTGTGCCTTCACCGTGTCGGGTTAGCACCGCGCGAATCTCTGCTTGCGTCGAGACAGTCAATTGATAAGCGGCTAAAAATCGCAGTGTATCCGAATCGGGCCCGATCGGATGCCCGATTGCGTAACCGAAGTGCGTGAACTGATTATCAGGCACGAGATGTGTGTATGCCCACCGATTGACGCGGGCATATTCACTATGGAGTCCGAGTTGACGGTCGAGATATTTCGGATACCATGTCACCCCCAAAAGCCATGCGACAGCGTGCGGATCGTTCGCGCCAGGGACATATTGAATATCGTCGATGATCCATTCTCCGTAAAGACGTACGCCGTTGACGGGTCGAATCGCTGCATCGAAGGCGAACATGACGTTGTCGTCGGCTTTGGCATTATACTGTAGCGCGTAATAGAAGGTAATCGGGTTCGCGTATTTCCATTCCAAGGTTTGTGCATCGCCGCCGTAAAGCACCCATTCCGCGACACCGATTTCCACATGGTCGTTGAATTGGTAGTCAAGTCGATGCCCGCTGATATAGCGTTTCGCCAGATAGCGTTTCTTACCATCGTCATACCACGTTGAATCGAGTTGTGCGGTGAAGGCTGTCGCTTTGAGTCGTTTTCCGAACCTACCGGTGAGTCGTACCTGATCGAACGGCGGTGAGTTATCCGAGATACCAACCGTTTTGTGATCGCTTGCACCCCAATAAAGCCAATCTCTCCCAACGAGCAGATCGAGGTGTGAACTGTTGACTTGCAAGTATCCCCTCTTGAAATCGCCAGTATATTCGCCGCGCCAACGTTCAAGACGTTGTTCCGCTGTTTTTCCCGTGAGTGGTGGACTCTCAAAGTTATGTGCCTCAAATTCGGAGTAGAACATTAAGCGTGGTGTGGTACGCTTTTCGAGTTTTCCCAGTGTATAGTGAAACCCAGTCTCAAATGCGGGTGCTATTTTCTCTTCTGTCGCTCGGAGTTGCGGAAGAAATCGGACGCTCCATCCTTCACCGGGCAAGCGTTCTTTGGTAAACTCCCGTTTCAGTTTCTCTAAGAGTTTCTTGTCTATTGCTGATGGAGTAACAGCACCTGTACGAATCCGAGATTCCGTCTGCTCGATTATTTGTGCCACTTCACTCCTTGAGAGTGGCGCGGTGTGCCGATGAAATCCACCTGTGATGCCGTCAGTCTCTAACTTCGCGAGTGCGTCGGTAACCCACCCATCGAAATTCAGAGGGACATCGGGCGCACCGTACGCCGTACTGAAAATGAACATGAATGCAAAGAGAAAGATTGGAAAGGTGGCAGATTGGAGGATTAGAGATCTTTTTCTTCCATGCTTCCATCCTTCCATCTTCCCGCGCTTATTTTCTAAAGTCATCTGCATCACATCTCCGCCTCCAGTTTCTTAACACGGGCATCGATGTGACGGAACTGCCAGGTCCATTGGACGTTATAGAGGAATTGTCGCAGGTCGAAACGGTTGTCATCTGGCGAATAAGATTCAGCGTGGTAGGAGGGCGTTAGTGTTGTCATTTTGTGCCGATTGATAGCATAATATCTAAAGAACCGTTTTACCTTCTCAGCAACTTCATGCGGCGGCAGATGATCCCATTCTTGCACTAATTTCTCAAACATGCTGACGGGACCACACTGCTCCATTTTTCGGAGTCGCCCGAAATGGCTCAATTCGGCGTAGGTCATTCCCATATCATCTTCATCGATTTGCGTGTAGGTTTCGGTTATCGGTTCCAATTCTGCTGTCGGCGGCGCGTCAACAATTTCCGAGAGCGTCGTATAGCCGAGGTTATCCTTAGCCCAGTTGAGGAATCTGCGTAGGTCGTGTTTACTAATCCCACCAATCGGGTTGATGTCGCCGCTACTGCAATCGTATTTCGTAAGGTAGCCACGGAGTGCTTCGTCAACGTTCCCCGTGCCTAAAACGAGGAGGGTGCCTTCACGGTTCCGCACCCACGGCATCATCTGCGCGAAGAGGTAACTGAGCACCATCCGGAGTCGCGCCTGTATGTTCTGGAGTGCCTGATTTTCTCTATACGATCCACCCTCCACTTTGAATCGGGGTGTTTTTTGCGTGATGCGGATAAAGAGCGTTTGCAACGCCTTCACAAGCCCATCCATATTGATGTTTAGGTGATATGCTCCGATTTGCTCAGCGAGTTGTTTCGCTCGTTTCTGTGTATCGCGGGAACTGTTCTCCGTGCCGATGTAGCATGTATATAACAAACGATTGGCAAGAACACACGGATCTGTGAAGACATCAGGGGTTTCACCCTCCGCTAACCATCGGCTGACATCACGGATAACCGATTCATTCTTTTCGCGGATGGCTTTAGCGACGAGTTGACACATTGAACCGACAATCGTTGCGACGGCCCCGCTGTCCGCACCCCCAGAGAGCGGAACGAAGAACCCTGCAGCACCCGATCTCCGCAGGTAGTCCCAAAGCCAACAAGCGGGACCGAGGGCTATCTCTTCTTCGGGAATGTGATAGTGTGGATTGATCTTTAGTGTTATTCTCGGCGTGCCTTCCGACTGCGGGGGATTGAGCGCAAAGTCAACATCTATCTGTGGAAGCTGCTCAGTTTTACTTGCCTGTACAGCCCGACTCGCCTTTGCACCGCGATACGCCCGGACATCGTGCAGGTTCACCGTAGCAGTGACGATCTCGACATCTTTGAGTGAGAACTGGGAACCTTGTGCTAAGATTTCACCGTTTTGTGCAATCAGTGCGCAGCCGTCAAAATAAAGCCTACCGCCGTCACACCCTTGTTGGTTCGCGTAAAGGTAGGCCCCACCGCTTTTGGCAGACGCGTTCCGAATGAGCGCGATGCGCGTGTCCAATTTCCGTAACTCATGGTGGGAACCTGAACCATTCGCTATGATTTCGACACCGGCGTTTCCGAAATGGATATGAGGACTCATCGGGACGAAGAGTTCCTCACAGGTTTCGGCTGCCAAGAGTGTGTCCGTAGTGGCAATCGCTGCAATGCCGATAGGCACCTTCCGTTGTCCGGTCAATTCGGTAATCTCTTGTGGCAGCGTATAATCTTCGGTTGTCCAACCGCGCTCCCATGCAGTAAACCAGCGCGCCTCTCGGTAGTTGCCATCGCTTGCGAGTATCATCTTCGGTCGGATTAACAGCAGTTTGCCGTCTAATACGAAAACGCGGCAGTTGTAACGGACGTTTTTGTGCATGATAGGCATCCCGATATCGCACAGAATGCCATCTGTGTGTCCACCTTTGAGGATACACCCCAACGACTCCCAGCTGTGCTGAAGTGTGTCCAACTCCAGGAAATGGTCTTCGCAAGAATATCCCGTGATCTCCAGTTCCGGTCCCAACCGGTACCTTGCACCGCTCGCTTTCGCCATCTCTATGGATTCAATGATACGGGCGGTATTGCCTTCAAAATCAAGGCTCCATTGATTCAGATTACACGTCGCAAGGACTGCTTTCATCGTTTCTATCCTTTGGATGAAGTCGTCAGCCATCAGCAGTCAGTTAAGAGGTTTCTGATTAAACTAAATGCTTCTTTACTGATTGCTGAAGGTTTCCGATAGCCGACGGCTACTCACGTTTTCTGCGGTTTCTTGCGGGCAGCCGGAAACAGGATATTGTTGAGTATCAATCTGTAACCGGGTGAGTGTTTATGCAGGTCAAGGTTCGTCGGAATTTTTCCCTCTCCGACAAGGTGGCGGTAGTCTTCAGGATCGTGTCCACCGAGGAACGTAAAGGTGCCTTTTCCCAGTTTACCGTGGATATATTTGGCATAATTACTGCCTTCTACCTCCCCTAAAATCGTGATGGAACCTCGAATCCTGTTCATGTTAAACGATGTCGTCTGCCCAAGAAAGCCCGGTACAACACTGACATGGTTTTGCGTGAGCATCGTCGGGATCGGATCGTGCTTTGCGGCAAATTCAAAAAGTTTGAAATCTTCAACCCCGCTCTGTGCGTCTCGATCTGGGTTCGGATTGTCTATGTCCGAGAATTCGTAACGGTACGGATTCGTATAGAGATTGAAATTTTCAAATGCCAAGGTGCGCTGAAAGTCAAGTTTCGCGTCAGCCTCTGCTTCAATCGGTGTGCCATCCAATTCCGGAGCGACGATGTCGATTGCCCCACCGTGTGTCGCCAATGCGATGTCGAGTGTTTCAGGGGCTGAACACATTGCGAAGATGAACCCACCGTTGGCGATATAGTCAGCAATCATTTGCGCTGTCTGCCCTTTATGTCGTGCGACCCGCTTAAATCCGGCTTCCGTGGCGGCTTTCTCGAACATCAGCATCCGCTGCTGGTACCAAACCTGAGATGAAAACGAGGCGTGGAATTTACCGTGCTGTCCCGTGAAGTCTTCGTGGTGGAGGTGCAGCCAGTCGTACTCACCGAGTTCCAGTATCCCGCTTTGGACCTCTTTATCCCAGATTTCGTCGTAAGGGATCTGTGCGTAGTCCAGTGCGATTTTGACCGCATCGTCCCAAGGGTCTCGGTAGGGCGACGCTTCTGATGGCGCGTATACGGCGATCTTCGGTGCCTTTTCTAACAGAATCTCGTCCATGTTGCTACTTTCGAGGACGGATTCCTTTATACTGGTATAGTCAGCGTGGTTTATCGGTTCAAAACGGACACCCATTAATGTCGCTTGCAGTCGTACATCTTGTGAATCCGGCAGAACGAACGCACCACCGCGGTAATTGAGCCACCAATAACACCGGTACTCGCGCGGAACCTCTAATGCCCAGTACGTCAAGCCATAAGCCTTCAGATGATTGGTTTGTGCACCGATCTCCATCGGTATCAAGAGCCATTGCGCGCTGGCGACGTTCACGCCGAAGCAGGAGAGTATCAGTATGAAAACGAAGGTAATACGGATAAGTCGAATATGGAACATTTTTGATTTTCCTTGTGGCTCGGTTCGGATGGTTTAGCAAGGAAGCAAAGGGCAGCCACAAGGGCTGCCCCTACACTTCTATTGTTACCTTGCGCTTGGTGATTCATCGGAAGCCTGTCCTAAAACTGCGGGTTCATACCCAAACACGACCTGTCCGTTGTACATCAACGGTGATTCGGTTGCCTCTGGATTCTCCGTGTCAATTGTCCAGAGTTGCCCGTTATTCTCGTACAAGATCCAGCGTCCCTGCGGTGGTATCCATGCCGGATGGGAGCCACCCTTTTGGGTTAACTGTCGTTCCGTCGGAACGCCTTCATCCGAGTAGGTGACGAGCCAAACCTGTTGATAATTGCCTTCCGTTCGAGTGAACGCCAATTGGTTCGGATTGGTGGGCGACCACGCTGGGTCTGTATCATCTGTCGTGGAGACGACAACTGGTTCCACGCTGTTTGTCAATTGGTCAAACGCATAGATATTTTGTCTCTGTTCCGTAGCATCTGGATTTTCGATGGTTCCACTTGTGACGTAAGCGAGTACTGTCCCATCGCTATTCCATGTCGGTGTGAAACTCTGCATCGCCGTTGATGGCAAGACAAACTCAGCGTCAGTAGAAATATGTCGGATAACAACGCGGCTGCGGTTTCCGAGTTCTGAACGTGTGTATGCGATATATTTCGCGTTGGGTGATATTGCTACATCTCTTGCCAGTTGTCGGCTGTCAAGGAGCAAGGCACCCTGCAGTTTTTCACGGCTCCGAACGATAACGTTTCCATCCCTGTCCTGATAAACAAGCGTCCCGTCGTTCGCGACTGTTGGGTTGTGTCCAGTGCCGAGCGGCGCATTACTGCCATCTGGGGCAATACCCCAAATAACATCGTCGTAAGCGAAGTAGATAAACGCTGGCAAATCTTCTGTTGAAGATGGGTTTTGTGGCAGATCTATCGTTGTGCCTCCAGGTTCAAATGTTTCTGTTCTACTACTGTTTATCTGGTCTGCGGTGATTCCCTTTTTCGGCGTAAAGGGTTCTTCGCCTCCAAATTCCCAGCCTGCGCCGTTAGCTTTCCAAAGAAAAGTGAGTCCCTTTGTCCAGTATGTCCATTCCTCATTCACGCGTCCATTACGGGTAAGTCTAAAAATGTCTTCAGGTTCACCGTACCGTTTTCTAATTTCCCAGCGTCCACCGTCCTCAATTTCCGCCATATTCCCTTCTTCATCAATATAGGTGGCGAAAATGTCAATATCAATGTGCGATGTTGTCTGACCCGGGAACACATTGATCATCGTAGGTTCACCGCGCGCCGGTTGGCGTGTGCCATATATCCCAACGCCATCGGTGATACCCGTTTTTCCGTCTTTGTTTGCGTCCATCACTGCCATCACATAGTAGCTGCCGGGCAGGGCGGAGACCTGATAACTCCCGTCACTTGCAACGGAAATTGGCATAGCGATGGGTGCACTAAAATCGAAAGTATAGGAGAGCGTCAAAATGCCGTGTTGAATGGTGTGCCCATCCCACACGATTCGTCCGGTGATGTTGCCCTGTTCGATGTGTGTTTCAATGCCGGGTGGTGCAGGGTGCAGATGTCCGTTCGTGTCATAGCGAGCACTTATCACGAGTTCGATGTCAAGGTTTTCTCCCTCTGCAAGTGTGATCGGAGCCGGGGGTTGCGTCGTGATGTCCACTGTTCCATACCCACCCAAACCGTCGCCATCGCTGTATCTGCCGTCTTTGTCAGCATCAAAGTTAACGATGACATAGTATTCACCCGCTGGAAGCGCGATGCGGAATATACCTCCGGCAGCTGTATCTCCACTTGCAATAGGGGTGACCAAAGTGGGTTCGCCATACACTTCGACGCGTGCGGTCGCATCTTCAGGAAGGGATACGTGCCCTGTGAGGATACTCGTGTTTTTGGTCCGTGTCTTTTTACGTGTCTGATAGGTCGCGGTAATTGCGATCGTAATGTCTTCAGTGAACTTGTTTGGGGAAATCAGCACCGGTTCTGGGAATTCGCCGCGCTTCCGCATATTTTCGACACCGTAGAACCCGAAGTCATCGCCTGCATCCAATTTATTCGTGTTGTTGTTGTCGACAATCGCCATGAGGTAGTATTTCCCCGGCAGCAGATTGAGTTCCCATGTTCCTGACTCTGTTACTGGGGCAATACCGGCGCGATATTTCCAAGATAGGTCTGTATACGCCAGAATTAACGCCTTTCGATTTCTGATCGGTGTTGGTGAGTTTTCCTGCGTCTGGGCAACACTGAGTGTGCCACGACAGCCGGATGTTGCGGTGCGCAATTCCGTTTGGAATTGTTGGAGTTGACTCGGTTCATATTGAGAAGTTGAAACAATTTTAGGTTCTCTGTTAACGTAAGTCATTCGTGCGGTTATCGGAATCTTTAAACCTTGCACTTTTTCTTGGTCATCCACTTCGATGAACTGGTACTTTTGCTGTTGATCGTTCCAATTGGTAATTCCAAAGATACCCAAACCATCGCCTGCATCAAAATTGCCGGATTTATCGACATCAACGTAAGCGACGAGATAGTAGCGACCCGGTTCAACGCGGAGCGTGAATCGACCGTCGCCGAGTTGCGGAATCCCGCTGATATACAGATCTCTGAGTGTATCGTCTCGGTAGACCGATACGCTCGTATGTGACAGATCTTGCCCCTCCCAGATAACATTTCCTGTTAAGGTTGCGGTCATCCGTTTTGTGGCAGGATTCTCTTGGGCGGAGAGGTCTTGACAGACAACTTCACTGACAAGCCCAATGCTAATGGCGAGTAGCAACAGCATCAATCGATTCATCTTTCGTTCCTTTGCCTCTGTTTCTTTGGTGTTGTTATTAGGTGTAGATAGCATTAATGGTAACACATACGAAGATAATTTGCAAGTGGGAATGATTTCCTTAAAACATTTGACTTTGGCACGAAATGTACGTTATAATATACTGTAATTTATTTACCTCTGCGGATAGGGGCAAAACCTGCTTTCTGTCCTCCAGATAGTCTGCCCGCGCAAAACCACAACCTGGACCTAAAAAGGAGCAATTGGCAATGAAAATAAAAGTCTATTATATCTGTGTTGTACTGCTGATGTTAAGCCTATCGGCACCTGCAGTATTCGCACAAGACGCACAAGCAGATAAGCTGCTTGGGTGGTGGTTATTTGATAGCGAAAAAGACGAAATCGGCAATTGGGGTGACATAGCACTCCATGGTGCCGAACTCAAAGATGGTCAGTTGATTGTTGAGACTGGGAAATGGGCACACGCGCTTGACTACGAGGGCCCCGATATTGAAGAAAAAACATTGATGACATGGGTTGCTCTCGATAACCTCGCTGCAACGAAAGGCTCAGCACTCACGTTAGATAAAGCTTCCGAGGACCAGTTTAACGCAATTGTCTACGCCGAACGCCAACCGAATCAGTGGATGTCCGGGAGCAGTTGGTTCCATCGCACTGAGGACTTCCCAAAAGCGCATAATGAGAAGAAAGAAGGCGAAATGGTCTACTTAGCCTTCACTTATGAAGATAAGGGCGGAACTTACAA
>JAPPBX010000034.1 GCA_026702755.1 Candidatus Poribacteria bacterium
ATACCTAAACCTCTCATTGGAACGTTCAGAATTTGTTAGTAGCAACTTGGGTTATAAAAGAAAACTTACACTTAGTATCACGATTTAAGGGAAGCGAAATGAGACGCTTTGGAACGCAAGGTCCTGTTCATCCGGAGAAAAACTATGTCGTCAGCCGTGCGACTGAGCTTGCGGATTTCGTTATGCGCGTCAAAGAGGGACGTTACATCGTTATCTTTGCGCCGCGGCAGACCGGCAAGACGACTTTCTTCCAGCGCGCCTTGGATGTATTCCGAGAGGAAGAACCCGCCTACTTCCCAATCCCGTTGAATTTTGAGGAATATGAAGGCTGCACGCCGTCGGTTTTTTACAGTGGTCTCTACGAGGATATTCTCGAAGCGATAGAAAATGTTTTTGCGCGGCGCGGAGAGGTTTTTTCCGAGGCATTGACGGAATTTTTGGAGAATGCAGAGATAACCGATCACCTCTCAATGAGAAGATTTTTCAGAAATTTTTCCAAACTCTTGGGTGATCCGCGCGTCATCCTTATCATAGACGAGTTTGATGGTATCCCCAAGGAAGCCGTGAGGGGTTTTTTGCATTCACTCCGTCGTATTTATGTCTCAAATTCTCCTTCCCGATGTCCGCATAGTGTCGGCATTGTCGGTGTCAAGAGTATCACGCAGCTCAACTACGACAGGTCCATCTCTCCGTTTAATATTCAAGACGAATTCAACCTGCCGAACTTCACACTTGAACAGGTGCAAGAACTACTTGGACAATATACAGACGAGGTCGGGCAAGCCTTTGCCCCCGAAGTTATTGAAGCCATTCATAAGCAGACTGCCGGACAACCTGTGCTCGTCAACCGATTTGCGCAGATTCTCACGGAGGAACTGGACATCCCGAAAACCGAGTCGATTACGATGACACACTTTCCAAAAGCACATACGCAACTTCTCCGTGGGCGGAACACCAATATTGAACATTTGACGACCAATATTCGCAGGAATCCACGCTTTGAAAGCGTTCTGATGCGTATCATGGCGCGTGATGAAGGCGTAGACTTCAATCTTGACGATGACATTATCAGTGAACTTGCCACTTATGGGGTTATTAAAGAGGGTGCTGACAGTATGTGTGAGATTCTCAATCCGATTTATCTCTACCGTATTATGAGAGCGTTCAAACCACTCGTGAACGGGTTAGAGCAAGAATACTTCGCGGAAGATACCGGCGAAGTGCCTCGCGATTATCTCACATCTACAGGGCAGATTGAAATGGAGGCGTTACTTGATAACTTCCGAGATTTCATCGCACGTGCGGGTTTTAGAATTTTGCAGGTGCCAGATACGCCACAAGAATCGGTAGGACGGCATCTCCTGCTTGCCTATCTTGACGAGTTTGTTAGACGTATCGGTGGTGTTATGCACATAGAGGTACAAACCGGGCGTGGCAGAATGGACATCCTCATCACGCACAATCAGCGAAAATACATCATTGAGACAAAGATTTGGCGAGGCGATAGGCACTACCAAGCAGGCAAGAAGCAGCTCGCAGCATACCTAAAATTGGAAGGAACAACTGAAGGATATTATATCGTATTTGATCATCGTCAGGATCCTGAGTCGCGTGTTGAGACTGAGACCATTGACGATGTAACAGTCCGGAGTTATGTTATTCCTGTTGTGCAGGAACGCCCTTCGGATGAAGGAGTATGAAATGCCGTATTGTACTGTGTGTAAGATAGAAACTGATTATGAATACGATATAGCACTCTCTAACGGGGAGTACCTCCATTATTCATGTATTCTCATGTTGCAAATGCAAAAACATGAGATTGAAACCGTACTACGGACACAGAACTCACAACTCATTTTGTCGCTCTTTGTGCCAACTGAGGGAGCGCAAGAAGATATTGCCTCCGAAGCCGAGATTGAAGATTTACGCGCGAAACTCGCGAAGTTAGAATCCATTTTAACCGGACTTTATGACTATCTACCGTGTTGGCCCCCGGATTGGGAAGAGCGGAAACGGATTCTTATCCGGGAAAACGGTTCTTTCTGTGCACTTTGTGACGAGGAGGCGGATGTCTATTTGGTACACGATATTCCGGTATTTGAAGGTGGGACGAATAAATTGGATGAGCTCACCCTGTACTGTGCTGAATGTTACAGGAGTGGATTCCGTGAAGTCGATATTTTTGGGACTTCTACGCTAAAGCCGTCGCAATCGGAATTCTCGGAACAGTTTTCCGCAATCCAGTCTGCTATTGATAACGACCAAAAAATCCAGTTTGACTATAAGAAGCCGAGCAATAAAAGATGGACGACGCGCGTGGTCGTACCGGAGCGGTTGCTGAATATCCCCAACAGCCGAGAATCGGGTGAGACGTTGTGTGTCGAGGGGTTTTGCGAGTTGCGACAAGATACTCGCGTTTTCGCACTTGAGCGGATGCAGGGGTTAGAGGTAATTGAGGATTAGCGAGGATTGGTGATAAGGTTAAAATACCTACTGTAATTGAATCTCGCTCAATCAGATATTCATTGGGAAGCAGCAACTATGCAGGGATTGGATATTAGAGCACTCTATTATATTACACATATAGATAACTTGCCTTCTATCCTTACAACAGGGATTCTTTCCCATAAAAGGATTAAGGCAGAGAACATTCAGAACACAACAATTTATCTCAAGCATCTTGTCAACAAGCGTCAGACTAAATACACTTCTGATGGCGAAAATCTCTGGCATTATGCAAATTTATTCTTTCAGCCTCGTAATTCAATGTTGCTCAGCGTTATCAGGTCAAACGGTAAACAGAATATTGCAGTTTTGCGCATTTCAAACACGGTGTTGCAAAAGCAAGGAATTTTCATTACAGATGGTATTGCATCCAACAAGTTAACTCGAATTTATTCTCGATCCGAAGGACTGGAAGTACTTCAAGCACAACAAGAAATGCTCCAATCTGACTCATGGACTTCATGGAACCATTCCGACAAAATCAGGCGACAGTTGATGGCGGAATGTTTAGTTCCCAATCAAGTTGATCCCAAAGATATTCAACGGTTTATTGTTGCTGACCGGAGCGTTGCTAGCTCCGTTCGGACTCACCTATCATTCTCGGATTTTCAGAAACTCGTTATTGCAAACGATATAGATAGCAACATATTTACACCATTTGGCTAAAGATTGGGTTTGTTTAAACTTTGCTGTATACCTGCAACTATCATATAAGCACTGCGTTAATAAGGATCGGAAGTCACATCCTAATTCAAATCGTTATTCAAAAGGAAAAAACAATGAAAATAAAGAGTCTCTATTACATTACACATATAGACAACTTGCCTTCTATCCTTGAGCGAGGAATCCTTTCCCGTGTAAAAATTGAAACGGAAAGGACACGATTCATTTCAATCTTCAAAAGGAAAACGGATGCTAAGGATAACATCAATAAAAGGCAGAAGGTTAGACTTCCAGATGGTAGAAAGAACCTGTTAAATTACACGAGCTTGTTCTTTCAACCACGTAACCCTATGATGTATCGCGCTATCTTTGAAACCGGTATAGACCAACTTGCCATACTTGAACTTGCTGATGCAGTGCTAAATGAACCAGAGGTTATCATCGCAGATGGCAATACGAGTGATGAATTAACGCAATTCAATCCTGCAGCTCAGGGTCTGCAAAAACTTCAGCAACAGCAGAAGACGATGCAAAGCGAGTGGTGGAAAGAATGTGACGGATCAAAGCGCAGGATCATGGCGGAATGTCTAGTCCCCGATCGCGTCAGTCCTAAATATATCCATTCAATTGTCGTCGCTGACAGTGGAATTAAAAATTGGGTACAGAAAATAGTTGAAGGTTCTCAACTACCTGTTATTTGTCAACCTGATATGTTTTTTCAACCTAAGCGTCGAATTGAAATTGGTAAAAACATTTCTCTTATTGATGGCGGCGATATATTTTTCTCTGAACTGCAGACATTGACAGTTACAGTCAATCTTCAAGGGGTTATGGGAAAAGGCTTGGCACTGCGCGCCAGAGAACAATTTCCAGATGTCTACGTAGAGTATGAAAAAGCATGTCGCGCAAAGAAGATTACATCTGAGCGTCCTTATATCTATAAGCGAGAGACATCAGTTGTGGATGAATTGGCAGATCTCAAGCCATATTGTAGGCGGATTGAAAACCCAATGAAGTGGTTTTTACTTTTTGCAACAAAACGGCATTGGCGCGCAAACTCACGCATAGAAGACATTGAGAGTGGATTAAAATGGTTAGAAAAAAACTTTAAAGAAAAAGGTATCCAGTCACTTGCGATGTCTGCGCTCGGGTGTGCATTGGGAGGATTGGACTGGATAGATGTCGCCCCGCTCATGTGCAAGCACCTCCATGATATTGGAATTCCTGTTGAGATTTATCTACCTCGTGAATATCCAATTGAACCTCAACATCTAACAGGGTCACATCTCCTTTCCCTCTGATGAGTGGCAAGTTTCTCTACTTGTGTATTCTTACATCCGCATATAACTTTCGCGGGGTTCGTCTAAATCAGCGAGGATCTCCTGACTCACTTTCAGAAACCGTCCATTCAGCATAATGAATTGAACACTGCCATCAGATGCATCTCTCCGTAAAAAGAGATATTCCCCAACAAATGTAATATCTGCAGCGGACATCTCCGCCAAGCCGTCGTCAGAGATGAGGAACGTGTCTGTTGTGTCTCCCAATTGGAGCGTGAAACCTGTCCCTAAGACATCCGCATCTGTGCTAACGCTGAGGTCGGAAATCGTGGGATGAGATTTAGTGCCGGATCTCATCGGAAACAGGAGGATGTTCAGCACTGCTGGCGATCCCTTGTTACTCCGATAGATAACGCTGTCTCCATCTAACGCTATTGAGAGGTCTGTCGTATCCGGCACACCGATGAAGAGATTGCTAAGACGTGTGTCCTGTGTCTGGACGCATTCTGCCTCGATGGCAATGTGAGACGCTGCCCCTTGATTGAAACGGAAGGTCTGTTCCAGTGTCTGTGCTTCGGGACTGAGAACAAGATCGTGCAAGATGAAGTATTCGCCTTTGAGGTAGAAGATGGCGCGTTTGTGGTGAGCGTCTAATGTCTGGTCCCACTTTTCGAGCCAGTCAAATTCGGGCGTTGTTATCCACTGCGCATCAACCGGATCGGACGCTGCGGGTGTGGTGTCAAGCACGCGGACTGAACCTGTTGTGAGGTGTCGTCCGTGTGCGTATAACGTGAGACTTGATGGCTCCGATGGGTGCGCATCGAAGAAGAGATATTGTGCATCCGGTGTCCAACTGTCTCGCATTACGTAACAACCCGTCTTAGGGAGCGCGTGTGAGGTGGTATCAGGGTACGGAAAATCCTCACGTTGGAAGCTGCTATCGGCAATTGTGCAGAGTTCAACAGCATCGAAGTTGGGGGCGGGAAGCGGACCGAGTGGCGGAAACGAATAGTCAGGTTTGCTCAAATGGATACATGTCGCTGTCAGTTTTTCGAGCAATGTTCGTAATTCTTCGGTTTGTGTGTCGGGTTGAAAGCGGAGGAATCTGGCGAAGTCAGCGATTGCCTCGACTTGGGCGCGAAGGGTACGGTCTTTGTGGAAGCCATCGGTATGGAAGAACGCATCGGTTATCCACTTATAGCGGCGCAGTGCGAGCAGACGGAGTTGTTCGCTGCCACGGAATTCAGGAAGCAGATGTGCGGCGATACCGATTTCTGTCGTTGCTGTGATTGCTGGAGTCGGGTGAACAGACAACCGGAGCAGGCATTCAAGGTAAGTTTTGGCGGTGGTGTAGGTATCGGATCTTTCTAATAGCACGGAATCGGGATTACAAATCCCTCCTACAAAATCTCTCCGAAAGGCAGTGTACGCTGATTTTGCGGTGGATATATCGTCCGCTGAAACGGCAGATTTTACGGCTTCCATGCCCGGAAAATCCAAATTGAGCACGTCAAAAAAGGCGTTGTCGCTTAGGGGTAATTGGAATTGATGTTGCGGCGTGAAATCTCGTTTGAGAACGGCGTTGTAGGTGGTAACTGCAGACTCCAGAATCGGGAGGTTTTGTGTGTTTGCGAGCGAGAAGGCGATGTCGGTTGGTAAGGTGAGATGGGAATCTGTCGGCGCGGGGGCAACCTCGGCGAGCACTGCCGAGATTCTTCCGAACCCAGCAAATCGCCAAAGTTCCGATTGCGGAAGTGAAGCACAGACACTCCCTGCCAGTGCGAGTGCGCTTCCGGCTTCGAGTCTTGGACGGGGTTCGCCGTCTGGATAGGTGTAGAGATACGCAGCGTGTTCTAACAGGATACGTGCAAGTTCTCGGTATCCTAACTCGGTGAGCGGTTCGTGCACGGCGACTGCGACTGCTTCGATGACCCGTGCTGCAACGGATTCTAATCGCCATGCCGGGTGTTGTGGTGTGAATTTGATCGGTGTCCGATTCGCTTCTGAGAAGGTGATTAACTCTTCACAATCGGCAATCGGTTCCAGTTCGGCAATGACGGGAAGCTCCTGCTTCGCAAGTGCTTGCGCGAGTCGATCGATGTGTTCGGTTCGGAGAGTGGTATATTCTTCCAACAGCATGTTGTGCCTCTACGTTTTATAGTAAAACCCGTAATTACTTATACATCAACACAAGGGCGAGGATACAATCCTCGCCAGCGGCAGTGGGGTATGTTGTGCCTCTATGTTTTAATCTCATGAATGGTTTGGGATATGATAACAGCGTTGGAGTGGCTTGTCAACCGATGGCGTAAAGGCATTTGGCTTTCAGCCATCAGCAGGCAGCGAAGCGTATCACCTCTATAGAAAGATGAAGTTAGAAGGTATAACGGTTAGAAACCTCGCCCATAGGTGTGAGTCGGTATACTCTTAAAAAAAGAATAGGGGTGGTAAAACCACCCCTGTTTGATGTTTCACAGGATTTTGGACTTTAGGCGGATAACGCCGAAACTGCAGCGTCCTCGTTGTCGAATCGTTCAAAAAGGCTGGTGAGTCTGCTCAGAACAATCAAGTTACTGATATGTTTGCTGACATTGATGACCCCAACACGACCTTTCTTTCGTGCTACAGCGGCACGTGCGATCATGAGAGCACCAAGTCCCGAACTATCGACTTTATTGACGTTCTCGAAATTGATAAGGATGCGGGGTGTATCGGATGCCTCTATCTGCGGTGAGATCACATCCCATAATTCTGAGGCTGCGGTTCCCATTATTTTTCCATTGGGTTCCAAAATCGAGATGCCGTTTTGCTGGCGAATTTGCGTTGTCATTTTTTGCTCCTTTTTTATTTTCCGTGAATTTTACTTCTTTTTTGAATTTTTATGCTATTTTAAGCGTCTGTTTTAGGTACTCGTTTCTTTAGTCGGATACGCTCAGAAAAAGTTGTTTTTTACGCTGCTAATGCGGAAACTGCGGCATCCTCGCTGTCAAAATGTTCAAAGAGACTAACGATTCGGCTGAGAACGATCAGGTTCTTAATATGTTTGCCGACATTCATGACACCGATGCGACCTTGTTTTCGATTTGCGAGCGCACGTGCCTCCATAAGGGCACCGAGTCCTGCGCTGTCGATCATATTAACGTTCTCAAAATTGATGAGGATACGCGGGGCATCGAAATCCGCTATCTGTGGGGAAATTGCTTTCCGTAATTCTGATACTGCGGATCCGACGATCTTTCCACTGGGTTCCAAAATTGAGATGCCATTTTGCTGGCGAACTTGGGTTGTCATTTTTTGCTCCTTTGTTTTTTACTCAAAACACTGAAAGTGTCAATTTACTTTTTTGAATCTTATGCTGTTTAAAGTTTAAACGTTTAATTTAAGTATTCGTTTACACTTAGTTGGATTTGATACCGAAAAAGTTCGCTTTTTCTGTGTCAATAAAGTGTTTATAGTGAAATCCACAATTATTTATACACTTGTAAGGTTGGAAAAGTTGCAAGAAAATTAAGAAAGTTTCATATTAAATTTATGGTTTTGATCCTCATAAGTGTTGGAAGTATGGAAGTTCGGAAGACCGCGGACACGGCATTTCTTCCAGCCTTCCCCCTCTTCCACACTTCCTCAAAACATAAAATTTATTTCTTAATATTGCTGAAGTTGTTTGTAGTAGGGCGATTTATCGCACGCCTGAAAAACAATTTGACACAATCAAGGGATTATGAGATAATTTTGTATCTTGTATCATCTTTTGTGTTGCGCGTTTGTATGGCGCGCTTTTTCAAAGAAAGGAAATTTTGACAATGGCAGTTACATTTCACCACGTTCATCTTCGTTGTGAAGATTTAGAAGGTGCAGTTCGTTATTACGAAGAGATGTTTGATGGCAAAGTTGATGAAACGGTTGAGGTCCGCGGCTTAAAGATTGTCCGGATGGAAATCGGTGGGGAGCGGATTTTCCTCTCACCTAAGTTCGGAGATATGGAAGTCGAAGACACCAGTGGCAACCCACGTTGGGGTGTCTACCAACTCGCTTTTACGGTAGAGGACTTGGACGCTGAGGTCGCGAAACTCCAAGCGAAAGGCGCGGAACTCGAAGATTTGAAACCCAACGGGTTGATGATGGCGTTCTTCAAGGGACCCGATAACGTTCAGATTGAACTCATTGAGGCTTAGCGTCGGTGAAGCAAAGCCGCGCAGGCAATATCATGAAATTCAGCGAACTCTTCCATACAATTCAGGGGGAAGGACAACTTATTGGCGTTCCCTCTGTGTTTTTCCGAACGAGTTATTGCAATCTAAGATGTGTTTGGTGTGATACACCTTACACATCTTGGGAGCCTGAAGATAAGGACATCTCTGTTGCTGAAAGTGTGGCTGCGATCTCACAATACGACTGTAAACATGTCGTTATCACCGGTGGAGAACCGTTTATTCAACCAAAAGAATTGACGGAGCTCTGTTATGAACTGGATAAGCGGGGGCACCACATTACGATTGAGACGAACGCCACACTTTTTACCGAAGTTGCGGCGCATCTCATTTCTATGAGTCCGAAGTTGCGTAACTCCAATCCGCCATCGGACAATCGTTTTTTCAAACGCCACGAACGCGAACGCATCCGTCCCGATGTTATTCTTAAGTTTTTGAATCGGTATCCGTGCCAAGTGAAGTTTGTTGTGGATACACCCGAAGATTTGGCGGAGATCCAAGCGTTAGAAACAGAAATTGGTATTCCTGCTGAGACGATTCTCTTGATGCCGCAAGGGACGACCCCTACTGTGCTACAACAGAAGCAGGAGTGGTTGGTTGACCTCTGTAAAGAGAACGGCTATCGCTATTCCCCTCGTGTGCATGTGGATATATGGGGGGATAAGCGCGGGGTTTAAGTCGTTAATAGGAGCGGAAATGAAATACGACCTTCTACTAAAAGGTGGGACTGTCATTGATGCCTCGCAACGTTTGAATGCGGTGCGCGATGTTGCGATTGCTGATGGTGTCATCGCAGCGATTGAACCGGATATTCCGGAAGATGCAGCGACACAAACCATTTTTGTTAAGGATAAATACGTCACACCCGGACTCGTTGATATTCACACGCATGTCTATTACGGTGTAACGACGTGGGGCATCAGAGCCGACGGGGTTTGCCCAACTGCCGGGACGACTACGGTTGTAGACGCCGGTAGTCCGAGTTGGGTGACGTTTCCCGGCTTCCGTGAATTCATTGCCGAACCGGCGTGGACGAACATTCTCACCTATATCCACATCTCTGGAATTGGACTTGTGTACGGACCTGTCGGTGAAATGTACGATATGGCTTATGCCGATCCGGGACGCGTCGCGAAAACATTACAACAGCATCGCGATATTACGGTCGGGGTGAAGGTGCGTCAAGGGAAGGGGCAAGTGGGTGATAACGGTGTTGAACCCCTGAAATGCGCTATTGAAGCAGCCGAACGCGCGGGTACATCCGTCATGTGTCATATCGGTGCGGGGGTGCCGCTTCCTGATATTCTGAGTTTACTGCGTCCGGGCGATGTAATTACGCACTGCTTTCAAGGGAACGGTGATAACATCGTTGACGAAAAGGGCAGGGTAATCCCTGAGGCGTGGAAGGCACGCGAGGATGGCATCATCTTTGATGTCGGGCACGGTGCCGGGAGTTTCCATTATGAAATTGCTCAACGCGCGATGGAACAAGGCTTCATTTCTGATGTAATTAGCACGGATCTACACACAGGGAACATCAACGGTCCCGTTTACGATCTACCGACAACATTATCAAAATTGATGCACTTGGGTTTATCGCTTGAAGCCGTGATTGAGAAGGCGACTTTCAGTGCTGCGAAGGCTATCCAGCGTGAGGCGCAGCTCGGTCATCTGAAAGTTGGAACCGTCGCAGATGTCGCCGTCTTTGAAGTCCTTGAAGGAGAATTTGAATTTTTTGATTCGCACGGAGCAAAGTTTATTGGAGATAAGAAATTGAAGGCGACACTGACGGTTCGTGAGGGAAAAGTTTAATCGTTATATCATATAAGTGGTTAATTTAAAAAAAATCAATGGACTTGATGAGGGTCCCAATTAAAAAATATTAAAATGGCAAGTGTAAGTAGAAAACTAAGCGGCTGTTATAGAAGGGTTCTAATTTTTTTGTTAGCGGTTGTGGCGGTCAGCTTAATTGCAGGGGGCTTGGCTTACTGGCACTTTGGTGGCACTGAAGGTTTCCGCCATTGGATGGCAGAACGTGCTTTGAATGGTGTAGAGAAGCATCTTAAGTCAAAGAATAGACCCGACGGAATTTCAGAGAAGCAGGTGGTTGCAGGATTTGCAAACATTCGTGAGAAGATTCAGCAGCGTCAGATCGATTTAGCATCGCTTTACGAGGTGCTGAAATCGTATCAGACTACGTTTCATACGACGAAACCATCGACTCCCGAAATACAAGCGTTTTTTGGAGAACTTGAGAAGACAATTCTTAAGGATATAACGACTAAGGAATGATGCTTATTGTCAGGTGTCGGGATTCGGAGATCCGTCCTACAGGGAATTGTTGTAATTGGCTACCATTTCTCGGATTTGGGTTGTGTAAATATCATCACTTAAATTGGCGTTGGTCAGCTGGGTGAGTGCGCTTTGGAATCTCGCTTGTGGATTGCCCCACGCCTTGAGAAGTGCTCTGCTTTCAGCAGTTTCCGGCTGTGAAACGGCTCGTAAAAGCTGATGGATAACCGATAGGTAGAACAGGAGATGGTGGCTGTCAACACGCGCGGCGAGCTCAGTAGGTGAACAAGTTTCACGGTGGGTGGTAACCCACTCCGCATAGGTATTGACTAAATCGTAATCTAACAACGAGACGAAATTGGCATCTTCTTGATGTGCACCGATACTGTTGAAGTATTGAACCAACCTCCGTTCCTGCCAATCCCACCCAACACTTGAAAAATCAATCAAAAAAGGGGTTTCGTCTGAAACCACGATATTGCGACTCTGATAGTCGAGGCTATCGAGCGTTGGTGGAGCTGTCCGAAGTCGGTTGGAAATCGCATTCCATGCTGTATCAAGTTGTGCCGTTTGTGATGAAGTCATAGGGTCTTCGTTGAGATGTGAAAGGTAATCAAGGGTTTTTCTGGCTTGTTCAAGTAGATGCTGTAAGGTCGCCTCCAAATCAAAGCGAAAAGTATAGGGTGTGAAGCGTTTTAGGTTTTCTGCGAAAACGGTTTCAACCCGACAGAGTTCCATGAGTATAGTAGGCAGAAGGGGGTTGAGGTTGGATACCGGTCTGCTTTGTGCGATTTCATCGAGTGTTAATTTTCCGCACCATTCCAGCAGTAGGGCGTGGCGGTTTTCTGATTTCCAGATAATTTTAGGAACACGGCACCCGTTGCGGTGTAATGTTGACAGGACGATAGATTCAATCTGACAGGGAGTGTAGCCCGCTTTAACAACGGGTGTGGTGATGTCGTGCTGCTTAAGTAGGTAGTCCTTGTTCCCGAAGTTTAGGCGACAGACATTGTGTTTTTGCTGAGTGCCGTGCTGAATAGGGGCAAGTTTCAGGGTGTCTGCGCCTGTTTTGAAGTGTGCGGCGATTGCTTCAATGAGATGTTTCACCTTTATCACCTCCTATTATCTTATATCACAGAACCCATGCGAATGCTATAATTTTCCTTGACGCTTACCTCAGATGCGTGTTATTTTAGTTAAACTTGAAATTCGATTGTTTCTGTGGTAAAATATTTGTATTAAATCTGATGAGAAACGTTCATCAGGGGTTAGACTTCAATATTGAATACGACACACCTCTCGATTTGCACAGCGGGTTCTCTCGTGTTGAGAGTCTGATGCAGATGTGAAGGAGGTGGACGCGGAAACCCGGTGGGGGCAGTGCCGCCCCTGCAAACTTAGGAGGTTTTTTTTGGCAGTTACAATGAAAGAACTCCTTGAATGTGGAGTTCACTTCGGACATCAAACCCGTCGCTGGAATCCGAAGATGGCAGAATACATCTTCGCTGAGCGAAACGGGATTTATATTATTGACTTGCAACAGACCTTACGGATGCTCCAGACCGCCGCTGATTTCGTTCAGGATATAGCATCGAAAGGCGGTGGGGTGTTGTTTGTGGGTACGAAACGGCAATCCCAAGAAGCAGTGCGAGTTGAAGCAGTGCGATGTGGGATGTATCACGTGAATCATCGCTGGCTCGGCGGTATGCTGACGAATTTCCAAACGATCCGCCGAAGCGTCAACCGGTTAGATAAACTGGATGCTGATGAAACGAATGGGATCTTTGATCAGATGCCGAAAAAAGAGGTTATGCGCCTACGACGCGAAAAAGGCAAACTGGGTAATAACCTTAGCGGTGTCAGAGAGATGAAAAAACTCCCTGAAGTGGTTGTCGTGACGGACACACGTAAGGAGCATACGGCTATCGCAGAGGCGAATAAGTTAGGCGTTCCGATTATTGCTATTGTTGATACAAACTGCGATCCGGATCCGATTGATTTGCCCGTTCCGGGTAACGACGATGCAATCCGTTCGATTCGCCTTATCTGCTCAGTTTTGGCTGATGCGGTAATTGAGGGACGCGGAGAAGCATTTGAAGGGGCAGAGGTTGCAGAAGACACAGAGCGATCCGAGGCAGCACCACAGGTAGATGCTATGCTTGAAACGGCGCGACACGAAGAAGAGAGCGCAGAACTTCTGACAGATGAAGAGTTGTCTGCGGAACCGGAGGCAATCGGTGACGGTGAGCAGCGCCAAGCACGTGCACCACGTCAGCGCCGGAGAGGAAGACCGCCTCGCCGACAACAGTCTCAATAAATTGGCTATCAGAGGAAGGGTTATCAGTTATCAGTCT
>JAPPBX010000035.1 GCA_026702755.1 Candidatus Poribacteria bacterium
CTGTTTCAGGGATGACCTCTTAAAAAACCTCACAGATACAGAGTTTGCGATGTATTATCTGGAGGCAGCATTAGCAGACTATAAGAGGATGACAACACAGAGTCGCTCTGGATGGCACTGCGTGATGTGGTAGAGGCACAGGGCAGAAAGGTGATCGCGAAACTATAGAGATTCCATCAATGCGGAACAACGCACCTGTGCAAGAAATACAATATTACCGTGCCCCAGACGGCAAAAATCCTTTCACGGAATGGCTTGAATCTATTCGAGACAAAAGTACACAAAACAGAATTGACAAACGGCTTGAGCGGTTGGAAGATGGAAATTTTGGCGATTTCAAATCTGTTGGAGACGGTGTTTTTGAATTGCGTCTCCGCTTCGGTCCGGGATATCGTATCTATTTTGGCAGAATTGACAATACACTTGTTCTTCTACTTTGTGGTGGAGACAAGGCATCACAAGTGCGGGATATTGAACGCGCAAAAACCTATTGGCGAGAATATAAGGAGGCACACCCATGAGAGAAATGGGAAATTGGCGTGAGTACCAAAGGGAGAGGCTTGCTAATGATCCAGAAGCAGCAATTGACTATCTCCAATTAACAGTGGAGGAATACCTTGCTGACGGTGATCTACCTTTCTTTCTGAAGGGACTCCGAACTTTTATAGAATCACAGGGCGGGATTGCTGAAATTTGCAAACGAACTGATATTGAACCTGAAATTCTCTTGGATGCTCTCTCTAACGAGGATGCCCGGCGGTTAGACATACTCAACACTATACTAAATACCTTTGAGTGTCGGTTGCCGCTTCAACATAAGGCAGATGCAAACTTTAGCGTTAAACCCGAACGGAAATCCTTTATAACGTGAGTTTGAAAATAAAAATTGAAGCTTCCCGTAGGTTGGGTTGAACGTAGTGAAACCCAACATAGCCACCCAATCTAACCTATCAGCTTAGACGTGACAGAACACTACGTAATCTCTTCAAAATAATTCGGATCTTTTCGGTGGTAGTGTGAGATATCCTGTCCGTTTGTCCATACCGCTATGGGCGCACCGGTCGCGTTGCAGTAGGATTTGAGTTGATCCTTACCGTCTTGGAGTTTCGGCTTCTTTAACTCAACGATGATGTAGGGGGTATCGGGTTGGTCCTTATCGACGATGACAATATCGGCACGTTTTCTTTCTCTGCCAAAATTCACGAGATGTTCAAATCTCACGCGTTCTGTTGAATAGCGGTACTGCTTCAGAAGTCGTGCGGCGTAAAGTTGGCGGATGAGTTCTTCGGGTTTTAGTTGAATTGCTTTCCTGCGAATGGGACAGCGGATAAATGCGGTCTTTTTGCCTCTAACCGTTTGGATAAGAATTTCTTCCCGCAACGCCTGAATTTCGGATTCGTCAAACAAGTCAAGGTGATAATTGCTGTCTTTGAGGATGGTTTGAATGATGTCAGGTTGTGTCATAAGTTTGCCTTTCTTTTTATTCTGTCCAATTGAGAGGTCTGGGAACCATACATGGACGCAATAGCATTTTATCCATTCTGGATTTTAGGGTTGGTTCGTAGTAGTGCAATTTATCGCACGTTCGCGAGTCAACAACGGGCAATGAATTGCCCTACTACGAACTCGATTTACCTTTAATTTCAAACTGGACAAAGCAATAGTCATTGACTTTCTATAGCGGTTTGACCTTAATGTTCCTACACCAGATTTTTCCACCGTGGTCCTGGATACCGATATGTCCACTTCGCGGGAAATCTTTGAGGGCGATACCGAATTTATTCCGACTGCCATCAGGGTTTTGGTGGGGTGTATCCCATTCGTCTAAATCCGCCCGAACAATCTCTTCACCATTAAGCGTCACGGCGATGATACTGCCATCACACGTGATAATCATCTCATTCCACTCACCCGCAGGTTTACAGGTGTTTCGCGTCGGTCCCAAGGCATCGTAGAGCGCGCCGCAATCGTGATTAGTGGTGGGTTCTTTGCCGTGGGTATCCAAAATTTGGATTTCAAGTCCGCTCTGAACCGCATCCTCAAGGTCTGCCCATCGGACAAAAATCCCGCTGTTAACCTTCGGTTCGGTTTTGTACGCGAGCGATAATATGAAGTTATCGTAGTGCTGTT
>JAPPBX010000036.1 GCA_026702755.1 Candidatus Poribacteria bacterium
ATACCTGTCATCTCTTGATGATTACTGCCTCCTTGATAACTCTGATAAATATCAGTTTTGTTATTGTGCGGACGCTTAGGCATACCATTATAGCGACAGATCCGAAAGGTCGCCCCAGTTTTAGGATTTATAACCGCCAAAATTACCGAAAAATCTGATGGATGTTTTTTATTTTGATTGGTTATGACGCGGAAACGGTTCCCGTTTTCCCCAATGATATACAAACTATTGGACCTATTTAGTTGGATACGCCAATCATCTGGCAAAACCTTACGCTCAGTAATTAGTGCCGCTATCTGTTGATCTGTATACTTTATATCCATTGACAAACTTCTGCTGTGACAGACTCACCGATATAGATAATCAGACGTTTTTTCCTATTGAGGACTAAGAATATAATAAGTAATAGTAATATAATAAAGTATATCACACCACCCCCAAAATTGACAATATTTTATCCCCAGGTTCAGAACCATTCAGTTTTCAGCAATTAAGGAAACCACCAAGGGTCGCGACCGAGAGGTCGTTCCTACAAAACGAAACGTCTGGAGAAACCTATTTTTCCCTTGACGCAAAAGGTGGATATAGTGTAAAATACATTGATGTAACTTGTAAATAAATACCACAAAAATCTTGAGGTGATAAACGTGTTAAGATACATCCGACCCGCGTCTATCGCTATTATTGGCTGCTTAATTTTGTTCGGGTGCGCTGGATCACGTGATGCCACGCAGACCGAGGCTTACAATCGATTTGCAATAAAAGCAGCACAAGCGCAGCTTTGGAACGAAGCCGTTTTTCGATGGAAACAGGTTATCAATATCGACCCGGAGGATTCCAAGGCACATAATAACCTCGGTGTCGCTTACGAAGCACTCGGAAACATGGACGAGGCTATCGCCTCCTACCAACGCGCGGCAGAATTAGAACCGAATAACAAATACTACAGACTCAACTATCGACGGTGCCGTATACATCTACGACGCAGTGGCGGTGGCGATGCCCCGCAGCTGGAAGACGAAGAAGAATCTCCTGCCACGGAATAAGGATGCATAGGATGCAGATAGCAAAATTTTTAACTGCAAGTTTCCGGTTTGCAAGCGGAAACGGCGAAAAACTTGGAATCCTATTGATAGTTTTAACACTGTGCGGATGTAGCAGTGCTGTAACGCGTGTTTCTATTCCGGTGAAGGTGCAATCTGAAATCGACATCACGCGCTATTCCAACTTTGCCGTTTTGCCGTTCGTCAGCGAAAAACAGGTAGAACGCAACGAAAAGTTACCTCCAGAGATCGGCGAGGAGATCGCCTCAATCCTCCGAAGGGGTTTAGCACGCCAAAAACATTTTGAAGTCGTCAGCACACCAGAAACAACACGACTGCTGACGGGGGAAACTATCGAAGAAAATTGGCTTTCCAATACAAAGCAGCTGAGCGAACTCGGAGATTACTTCGAGGTAAAAGCCGTTATCATCGGAAGTTTCCGATTTTACGCCGATAGCCGTCCAAGGCGTTATTATGGAGAACGCTACTCGGTCCGACGGCAACGCTACGTCATGGACTATCAAGATTACATGCAGAAAACCTATCTGCTCTCACTCCGTGTAATTATTGTCGATGTTGAAACCGAACAGATCGTCTGGGATGAGTCTTATCGGCGGAGCACTGCTGAGGCGCACACTATCGGATCGTTTATTTTCTCACAGGTAGGACCACAGGCGAATACTATCAGAGAACTCGGCAGACGTGCGGTATCAGAATTTACGCGTCAAATCTCCCCACATTACGAGAGTGAAGATAGGTATTTGGTAAATTGAGTATAGTACATAAATAGTTTGAGGGTATTTTTGAATAAAAATATTTCATAGAAGAAACCCCCTAAATCCCTCTTATCAGGGGACTTACAATATACTTGATAAAAAAGGTTCTTTAGGGACAAGCATACTGATATTTATGAGACAGGTTCCAGAAATTACATAAAGTCTCCGCCAGCAAAGTGTTTATAGCACCAGAGGAAAAGGTGAGAAGTGTGAAAAAAGAGAGAAAGAGAATCGGACGTGCCAGCGGCGTGTCCGAAAACCATACTGCCGATACAATAGGACGAAGGTTAGTAGTAACACTCCTTGTCCTGAGCCTACTCGCGCCTTGTGTTGGGTGGGCGCAAGGTTTTGGTTTTGGTAAAAACAAAATTACAGGGCAACGCTTCGATTGGCACATCCACCGGACGGAACATTTTGACATCCACTACTACCCAAGCGAAGCGAAACTTGTGCCCATTATGGCTGCCATTGCTGAAGAGGCTTATGAGCAACACAGCGAGGATTTCGAGCATGAGTTGCAAGACAGAACACCCCTCATTCTTTACAAATCCCACAAGGATTTCCAAGAAACCAACATAATTCTCCAAGAACTTCACGAGGGGATCGGCGGGTTCGCAGAACTCTTTAAGCACCGTATCGTTATACCGTTCACCGGCTCCCTTGAAGCGTTTCGAGAGGTAATTTACCACGAACTCATTCATATCTTCCAATATGACATTATCTATCAGAAACCGCATGCGCGCATCTATAGTGGCGAATTTCTCTATTCCCCGCCAATTTGGTTTATAGAGGGAATGGCGGACCACTTTGCTGAAGACAACGATGCAATCGGGGAGATGGTCATCCGCGATGCCAGCATGAATAATAACATTGTGCCGCTACCGCAACTCCACAATTTCAACCGACTTAGCTCACCCTTCGTTGGGTATAAGTTGGGGCAATTAGCGGTCGCATATCTCACAGAGACTTATGGACGTGAGAAAATCCCTGAGATTTTGCAAGGGTTACGACAGAGCCGTACAAAGGACATCAACCGTGTTTTTACGGAAGTGCTCGGTGTAGAACTCAAAGAATTTGATAAGGCGTGGCGGCAGACAGTCAAAAAACGGTACTGGCCCCTCATTGAAGATAGGGAACTTCCAGACCTTGTCGCGAAGAACCTTACCGAAAAATCGCGATACTCTCATAATATCAAACCCGTCTGGTCGCCGAGCGGCGATATTATCGCGTATGTCACAGGAAATGAAGGGTTTCTGGAGATTGTCCTGATGTCCGCGAAAACGGGTGAGCGTATCGAACGGGTCACTAAGCGGTTTTTCCGTGAGAAATACGAGGAGATCCGCACCGATTTCAGTGGTTTCGGGAGAAGTCTCGCGTGGGCACCTGACGGCGACAGGATCGCCTTCGTCGCCAGACATCACGATGCTAATTATCTCCTTGAAGTCAATATTTTGACTGAGGAATTGACGCAGTATTTTGAACTCAACTTCGATAACGTCTCCTCCCCGGATTACGATGGCAGCGGTGAACGGATCGTCTTTTCCGCACTAAAAGAGGGTCAAACAGATCTTTACATAATCGAACTGCTAACGGGCGAAGTGGACAGGCTCACCTTCGACCTATTCAACGATACGCATCCATCGTGGCATCCGACAACTGGCGAAATTATCTACGCCTCCGAACGAGGCGCGAAAAATAGACTCGTACTGATAAACCTCAACAGCGGTACAGAACGCGTGCTGACCGACGGCACCTATAATGCCATCAGCCCAAGTTGGACACCAGACGGAAAATCAATTCTCTTCTGCTCCGATAGCCAAGGTATTTACGATATACACAAACTCGAAATTAGTCGTCAGTTGTCAGTTAGCAGTAGCCAGTTAAGTAACAGTAGTCAGTTAAGAAAGGGTTCAGTTAAATCAGATAACTATTCCTCTGATAGCCTTGACCAAGAACGCGTCTACAGATATTTTTCACAAGGCACGCGTTCTTGGTCAAAGCCAACGGTCTCCGACAGCCACAGCAACGAAGAAGTCATCTCAACTGAAGACAGCGACACGGAATCTACGGGTTCCCCACCTTTAGAAGTTGAACTAACCCGTCTTACCAATATCATGACAGGCTGTTTCAATCCGAGTTTGTCTCCAGACGGGAAACATCTCCTGTTTAGTGCCTACCAAAACGGGAAATACGATGTTTGTGTGATGGAGATTGGCAAAACTGTTGCGGAAAAAATTGAGGCTCCACCCGTGGCGGAACCCTCTGTAATCTTAACAGAGGAAGAAGAGGAGAATTATAGGATCGCCAAGCGAAAATACAGCACAAAATCCTCCTTCGCCTTAGATGCGATCTTCCCAGATTTCAGTTTCGGAGCGGATGGTATTCTGAGAAGCACGGTGCAAATCGTCGGTAGTGACATGTTAGGTAACCATCGCATCGGGGTCAGTGTGATGAACCAATCGAGTTACCTCGCCCCCGACTTTATCGCACAATACGGATTTTTAACACACCGGACCGACATCGGCGCGGTGATTTACAACTATCACGAATACCACATCTTGGGCGGCATACAGAGAAGACGAGGGATTCTACAGCGAATTACCGGACTCGGTGCGTTCGTGAATTATCCGTTTGACAGATACCATCGACTTGACCTCAATTTTTCGATGTACACAAAGCCGTTCTCTTTCAACTTCCAAACAAGCGAACCTTTGGATCCTTATGATGATAGAGGTCTACTGACAACGGGGTCCATCGCGTTTGTTGGAGATACAACGATGTGGCGGGAGTGGGCACCCTATACCGGTTCACGCTACCGGATCGAACTTGAGCAATCTTTCCCAGCACTCGGTAGTGAACTTTCGCTCACAAACGTTATTTTCGACGCACGACGGTATTTCGGACTTGGCAGACGTCCTACGATTGCAGCACGGTTGTTACTCGGTGGTAGTTTCGGTAGAGACAAATCTTACTTTTATCTGGGTGGTATTGATACACTACGCGGCTATAATTATGAAGAATTAGTTGGAACGCGCATCGGAATCCTCAACTTGGAAGTCCGTGTTCCGTTCATAGATGTGCTGCATTTCGGATGGCCCATCCAATGGACACTCGGCGGGATACGTGGGATCGCCTTCGCGGACGTAGGAGGTGCCTGGTCAGATTGGCAATATGGACCGGAAAATCCTTTCAAGATATTCGCCCGAGAAGAAAATCGTATTCGACTCGCCGATGTCAAAGCCTCAATCGGTGCTGGACTTCGATTACAACTCGGGTTGTTTTCGATAGATTTCGCTGCAGCGTGGCATACAGACCTCTCTCGAATAGTACCCGGTATGAAATATCATCTCGGACTCGGGCAATCTTTTTAATAGCATTCATAACCCCAATGAGGGTTGGAATTAATCAGAAACCACCGTGAAACGAAGTGGAACGGTGACCGGAGGTTAATAATTAAAAAATGGATTCACGAACCAAACGCTCTCTTATCACCATCGTCATCCTTGCAATTATCGGGGGTTTAGGAGCCACTTGGGTCAACCTATATCCCGACTTTCTATGGTTTAAGATGGTCGACTATTTCAGCGTTTACATCAAAATTCTCCAAACAAAAATCTTCGTCGGTGTCATCGTTGGAATTTGCTATTTGGCAATCCTTCTGATAAATCTCATCCTGATCTATCGGCTCACACCAGAGCACCTCAGTCCTGCTTTTATGGGAGGTGCGGATTTTACAGGTGCTTCGACAAATAATCCCGGTGATACGCGAAAAATGATTTATGGCGTACTCATGATCCTCGCAGTGCTTTTCAGCGTCTTGATGGGTTACACCGCCAGTGACCGATGGGAAATTTACCTACGCTACACCAACGCCGAGAATCTCGTTTTCCGCGCTGCCACCCCGATTATTGTTGAAGAGAGTCTCAACACTACCGAAATCCCCGTCTCACAATTGGAACTCCAAGCGAAAAACATAAGAGTCGGAGATCAGATAAACGTACAGGTCAATGGCACAAATCAGGAGGCGAGCATTGAAGCGGTGCTGGACAATGCTATCCGACTGAATACAGCCGTTCAGATAGAACCGGGGCAAAAAGCGTTCTTCACGTCTCCCGCACGGGACCCGATCTTCGATAAGGACATCTCCTACTACGTCTTCAAAATGCCAGTGGAGCGGTATGTTTGCGGGACACTCTTCGGTATATTTATGCTGGTGACGATATTCGCAATTGTCATCTACTTTTTCCACGGATTAATCACAGGAGACACCAGCCAATTTCGATTCAGTCCACCTTTCAGTGTGAAGGCACATCTATTCACGCTTGCAGGTATAACCCTCTTACTCCGAGCATGGAACTACCAGTTTGCCATGTTTGACTTGCTCTATGCCACAAACGATGTCGTCCGTGGTGGCGGTGGATACGCTGCAATGAAGGCGCGCCTCCCTATATTGTATATCATGATGGCACTCACGGTTCTATGCGCTATTGTCTTCATCATCAGCATTTTCCTGAAACGGAACACCTTCGCTTTCGGTGGGCTTGCCGTGTTCATAATTGCTGGAATCCTCGGACAAGTTTACCCACTCGCTATACAAAGATGGCAAGTTGAACCCAGAAAACAGGTGTTAGAGGCAGACTATATCAACTATAACATCAAAGCGACCCTTCAAGCTTATGGCTTAGCCGAGAACACTGTGACGGAAGAGGAATATCCACTCACAGAGCAACTGAGTTATGACGACATAAGAAGCCCCGAAAACGCTTCTGTCTTCAATAGCATTCGCCTCTGGGATTGGCGCCCGCTGCGCAGAACCTTCCGACAACTCCAAGAACTGCGTACACAGTACGACTTCAATGATGTTGACATCGATCGCTACGTCGTTGACGGTGAAATTCGACAGGTGATGCTATCCGGACGGGAACTCAATATCAACGAACTTCCCATGGAAATCAGAAACGATTGGTACAAGCAAACCTATACCTATACACACGGATACGGCGCGGTTGTAAGTCCTGTTAACGAGATTGAGAACGGCAAACCCAACATGTACATTCAAGGATTGCCACCGATCGACTACAGCGAACAGTGGGAGCACCGGTTCAGCGAGATACCGGGTCCACGTATCTACTACGGTGAACGGACAGATCGTTATGTTATCGTACACCCGGAACGGAGCCAAGGGCTTGAGTTCGACTACCCACAAGAAGGACAGCAGTATGCCGAATATGCCTACCAAGGAAAGGGCGGTGTACAACTCAACTCTTTCTGGCGCAAAATGGTGTACATGCTCAAATTCAACAATGAGATTAACTTCGTCTTACCAGGTGAAATTTCGTCGACAAGCAAGATTCTCTATGAACGGAACATCAAAAGACGAATTCAGAAAATCGCACCTTTCTTGCGATACGACGGTGATCCCTACATTATTCTCCATAAGGGTAGATTGGTCTGGATGATTGATGCCTATACGATTACACATCGGTATCCTTATTCCGTTTCGATGCGAGAGTTCGCGAGTGAAAGAAGACAACAAACCGCAAACACGCAAAGAGATGGCGAGCCGTGGGGGAACTACATCCGAAATTCTGTTAAAGTCATTGTCGATGCTTACGATGGCACTGTTGATTTTTATATTATGGAACGGGAACAGGACCCAATTGTCGAATGTTATCGCAAAATCTTCCCAGACCTTTTCAAGCCGTTTGCGGAGATGCCAGATGAACTCAAATCGCATATCCGATATCCGATAGCGATGTTCCTCATTCAAGCTCATGTCTATCGGGATTATCACATGAAGGATCCAGTAACTTTTTATGCTGGAGAGGACAAGTGGGAAGTTGGCAGAGAACTCTACGACAATACAGATGCCCAAACACGACAAGTGGCACAACAGCCCAGAAGTCCATTTACCCCACAACAACCGACAGTTCAACGTTCAGCAGTAGAGGGACAACCGGTTGAACCTTACTACGTCATTATCAGGCTACCGGGGCAAGAGAACCCTGAATTTATGTTGATGTTGCCCTTCACGCCATTCAAGAAACCGAATCTCACTGCATGGCTCGCCGCGCGCTGTGATCTGCCCCAATATGGACAACTCCTTGTCTACCGATTCCCGAAAGGGAAACAGATCGCAGGTCCTATGCAGGTGGAAAACTTTATTAGCCAAGAACCGGAGATTTCGCAGCAGATTAGTCTTTGGAATACGCAGGGATCCCGCGTCTTACGTGGAAATCTGTTGATTCTACCGATGAATAACTCTCTGCTCTATGTTGAACCTATCTACATACAGTCCGAAGATGAAACAACCGCTATTCCCGAATTGAGACGGGTCGTCATCGGATACGAAAACGAGGTTGTCTGGGGTGAAAGCCTCGATGAGGCACTTATTAAGATGTTCGGACAGGGAACGCGATTTCAGACCGCTGCTACGGCTACAACTGACGATCTAACAGGAACCGATCCGGGCACAGCGCAAATCTCATTACGAGGGCTTGTCGAACAAGCAAACCGCTATTTCGATCAGGCACAAAGCGCACAACGCGCTGGCGATTGGACAGAATACGGACGCTCCCTTCAACTTTTAGAAGAAACTTTGCGTCAACTTGAAGGAAATACACAGTAAAGAAGCCGTCAGCAGTCAGCCGTCGGTTGTCAGTTAAAGAGGTATTTAAAGTTCACCAGACACCTCTTCTACTGACTGCTGATGGCTGACGACTGATAACTGAAAGGTTTGTATAGCAAACCGTACTGACGGCTATTAAAGGAGGTGAAACAGATGGCTCTCGATTGGAAACCGCGTCACCGAGATATGATTATCGGGGATATCCCATGGTTAGCCAGAATCAGCGATAAAGCCAATGCAAAACTGCAGGGTATTCTCGGTGAGTACATCTACCCGTGACCGCAAGATAAAATGTTCCTGGAGGAACATGAGATAAGTGCTGAGGAATTCACTGAGATGGTGAAAAATAACCCCTCAGACGATGAGATGATTGCGGCAATGAAGAAATTGAACGGTTAGTTTAATAGTTTTAACCATCAACTCGCCTCCGTTATAAATGTTAAAGCACGAGTTGATGGTTAAGGTTATCGGTTTTGACCAAGAACGCGTCTACAGATATTTTTCACTAAGGCACGCGTTCTTGGTCAAAGTCCAGAGCGTTCTGTGGTTGTTACAAACGTTTGCAACGACCCCACGAGTAACTGACAGCCGACAGCTGACAGCTGATAGCCACGCTAAGGAAAATTAGAAAGAATTGGACTTAACAAAGTACCGAGACCAGATTAATGAGATTGACGACCAAATTTTAGCACTGCTACAGAAACGAGCTGAAATTTCCAAGCAGGTCGGTGAGCTAAAAGCAGAAACAGGCGTTGCACAGGTCTATGTTCCGCATCGGCAGAAACAGATTATTGAACGCTTGAAGGCGCAGAATCACGGCGAGTTTCCTGAAGCTGCGCTTGAGACAATCTGGACCGAGATTCTATCTGCATCCCGTTCCTTACAGGATCCGGAGCGGGTCGCCTTCCTCGGTCCTGTCGGCAGTTTCGGACACTTAGCGGCACTATCTCATTTCGGTACGTCAACTGAAATGATCCCGATCAGTCCGCAGATTGACATTTTTACAGAGGTTGAATCTGGTAGAGCGGACTACGGTGTGGTGGCTATTGAAAATTCAGCCCAAGGCACTGTTCGTGATGTTTTGGAACGCTTCCAACGCACGCCGTTGTGGATTTGTGCAGAGACATTTCAACCGATAAAACAGCATCTTTTATCAAAGTCCCCGCTCACGGAAATTCGGTGTGTCTACTCACATCCGCAACCCTTCGCGCAATGTAAGATATGGCTAAAGCGACATCTCAGTAATGCTGAACAGATTGAGGTTGTTAGTACATCTGAGGCGGCACAACGCGCTGCACAAGAACCGTCAGCTGCTGCTATTGCGAGTGAACTCGCAGGCAAAATCTATGAGGTTCCAATCGTCGCCAACACTATTATGGATGAACCTGATAACACAACTCGCTTCTTTATCATCGGAAGACACATGCCGGATCCAAGTGGACACGATCGGACTTCAATGTTCTTCTCAATTCGGGACAAGATTGGTGCCCTGCACGAAGCCCTCGGCATCCTAAAGAAAGCGGAGCTGAATTTGAGTTATTTAGAATCTTTGCCATCGCGAGCCAAACCGTGGGAGTATGTCTTTTTTGGTGAGATGGAAGGTCATATCGCCGACGAACGCGTCATCAACGCACTTGAGCAGCTTGAAGAATTGTGTCGCAATGTCAACGTTCTCGGATCTTATCCGCGCGGGACTTGTTAATGTCAACACTAACGCAGCAAATTCAGGCACACGCAAATGAACTTGGATTTGAACTCGTCGGAGTCACACCGGCAGCACACAGCGAAACAATTGCGCGATACCGAGAGTGGATAGAAAGCGGGTACGCTGGGAAGATGCACTACCTTGAAAAGCATCTCTCCCTGAAGACGGATGTTCGAAAACTTTTGGCAGAAGCGAAATCCGTCATTAGTCTCGCTATGAACTATTATACACTCGACCCCCCGAAAGCACTTGCACACGATCCGGGGCGAGGGCAGATCTCCCGCTATGCGTGGGGTGATGATTATCACGAACTCATTCGTGAACGTCTTTTAGAACTCGTTACTTTTATCAAACAGACGGCTGAAAGTGAATTGAGAACCCGTGTATGTGTCGATACCGCGCCTATTATCGAAAGGGAATATGCACAGAAAGCAGGTATCGGCTGGATCGGTAAGAACACCAACCTGATTCATTGGCGTTCCGGCTCTTGGTATTTCCTCGCGGAGGTACTCGTCAACATCGTGTTAGAATCCGACACACCGGAACTTCGAGGGAGTTGTGGCACTTGCACACGCTGTATCGAAGCGTGCCCGACAGATGCAATCATCGAACCGAACCTTCTCGATTCCCGACTTTGCATCTCTTACCTGACAATAGAACTGAAGGAGAGCATTCCGAAGGCACTTCGTCCCGAAATCGGAAACTGGATTTTTGGGTGCGACATCTGCCAAGAGGTCTGCCCATGGAACAGCAAAGCGGTCCCAACAACTGAACCGGGGTTTCAGCCACGCGACGGAAACCTCACACCCAAGTTGCTCTCACTCGTGGGTATGACACAGGAGGAATTCAGCCGACGATTCAAGGGAAGCCCAATCAAACGTGCGAAACGCCGGGGTTTCCTGCGAAATGTGTTGGTCGCCATTGGTAACTGGGGTACGCAGCATGCCGTTCCAGCACTCAAGGACGCATTAGCGGATGACGAACCTTTAGTCCGGAGCCATGCCGCATGGGCATTAGGAAGAATTGGTGGTGATGCCGCCAAACGAACATTACAGAAGCGATTAACCGTTGAAACCGAACAGGATGTTATCACTGAAATTCAGGAGGCACTCTTAGAAACAGATTTTTAATTTATTGAATTTGAGCTACCCTCCATTTCATTACGGGCAGGTTTCTGGTAAAGTCAAAACCTACTTTAGGTTTAAAAAGGAGGTAGACTTAATCGGAAACCATTGTGGAACGTAGTGGAACGATGACCAGATCGTAATAACTAAAAAAGGGAGAAATGGAAAAATGAGTGAAGCAACTGCACACCAACTTACAGCACCTGGTGCTGGCACAAATGGACTCGCCTGGGATGGAACATCACTTTGGAGTGTTGAAGGGGTTGGACCTATCCATAAAATCAACCCTGAAACCGGCGAGGTTGAACTATCGCTTTCGCCTTCCTATCCCGGCGGAGCTGGTATAGAATGGGACGGCGAGCATCTCTGGTATAACAGTATCTGGCAACAAACCTTCTACAAACTTACGATTCCCGACCTGGAAGTCGTTACGACATTTAAATCGCCTGGAGAAGGTCCCCACGGATTAGCATGGAACGGCGAGCATCTCTGGAGCGTTGACATGAACACGGGGCGGTTTATCAAACAGTGCCCTGACACTGGCGAAATCCTCGCCGAACTCCAGACACCGGGTGGTCGTGCACACGGACTTGCATGGGATGGTGAGGCACTTTGGAACGCCGACACGAACGACCATGTCGTTTACCGAATCGACCCTGAATCTGGTGAGGTACTCAATTCGGTTTCATGCCCAAGTGAACCGCATGGATTGACTTGGGATGGCACGGCGTTGTGGTATGGCGAAGATAAAGCAAAAACAATCCATAGACTTAGTGTATCTGAGTAGATAGCAGGAATAGGACTTACGCAATTTTCTAATGAGGACCTACGGTCCGCACGCCGCTGGCGAGGTTTCAAACCTCGCCAGCAAAGGAAGTTGCGTAAGTCCTGAGGAAAATTGAAAGATTGCAGATAACCACGTTAACTCACGCGTATACGGGTGAGATTTTTGGAATGGCAGATTGATTCCCAACGTTAGTGTTCACCAAATGAACAACATGATATAAATTATGTCAGAAATCGGTTGAAATTCTGCGATTTTATGCGGGTTTCCGGTTGGCATACAATTTGCACATACGTAGTGTACAGTTGGCAGCCGCGTTCCGAAAACGCGACGAACCAATATTGTTTACACCAAGGTAAAATTCAACGTGAAACGCTACTATGCCAAATGGCCTATTTCTATAGCCACAAGCATATCGGGGTAACACCTAATAGTGGGGTACGAGAATTGAAGAAATTACAGATAATTATGCTAACCCTCTTTTTAGGGATCGGGTTGGTAACACACAGCAGTGCCGATCGGGTACAACTCAACACGAGTGCCGCTGTTATCCAAGACAATCTCGGTGCGAGTGTCGGTATCAGTGGTAATTACGCGATGGTCGGTGTTCCAAAAGATGACACTGACCATGGCAGAGATGTTGGTTCAGTCCAAGTCTTTCTTCGCACCGAAGCCGGATGGGTGCAACATCAAAAACTGAACGCCAGTGACGCAGCTGATGGAGACGAATTCGCCACAACAATCGCCATGAACGGCGATTATGCCGTCATTGGTGCACCAAGTAAAGACGGTGTCGGAAGGAACTCAGGTGCCGCTTATGTCTTTAGACGGCAAGGCACAGAATGGGTAGAGCATACCAAACTCGTTAGCTCGGAGGAAAACTCGGGCGACTTTTTCGGTACCTCAGTAGCCATTGATGGAGATACGATCCTCGTTGGCGGTCACCGAACGAATGAACCCTTTGCAGACGGAGGTTCTGTCTACGTCTTTGAGCGGACCGGAGAAAACTGGCAAGAGACAGCGAAACTCACTGCCCCAGATGGCACTAACTTCTCATATTTCGGTTATTCCGTTGGACTTGATGCAGACACCGCTATCGTTGGCGCAATTCGTGATGATGAAGCCGGACTTGATGCGGGCGCGGCTTATATCTTTGTACGGAATCAATCCGCATGGACACTTCAAACAAAACTTATCGGTAACAATACCAAATCGGAAGATTTTTACGGCTACGCAGTTGATGTTGACGGTGATTTCGCTATTGTGACCGCACCGCGTAACAGAGGCATCGGTGCCGCTTACATCTACAGACGTGAAGGGACTGTATGGGAGCAAAAAAGAAACCGCATCCGGCTCCGTATGATGCCGATTGACCCAGACGGCGCGACCTTTTTCGGTGTCTCTGTTACCATTAGCGGGACAACCGCAGTTATCGGGGCAACAGGTGCTCTGGTAGGTGAAGAAGAGTCTGGTGCTGCATACGTCTTTACAGAAAATGAACCACCGTTTTGGAATCAACATGTAAAATTAACAGCAGGCGATAGAAAGGCTGGCGATCAACTCGGATACGCTGTTGCCATTAGTGGAAACGAAATTATCGCTGGCGCCCCCCTCCAAGACGCGGGCGGACGCTCTTCCGGTGCTGCATACATTTTTCAAAAAAGTGAAGAGAGTGGGTGGGTAGAGAGTGGTAAGTTGAGTGACGGAGAAACCGCTTCCGAAGATCAGTTTGGAACCTCCGTCGCTATCAGCGGCAATATCGCTGTTTCCGGTGCCCAACAAGGCGATGATATCGCACCCAACGCCGGTGCTGCATACATCTTTGAGCGGAACCGTATCCTCTGGTTGCAACGCGGTAAACTCACCGCTGAGGACGGAAAAGCTGGAGATATGTTCGGAAACAGTGTCGCCATCAGCGGCGAAACAATTCTTGTTGGTGCACCCGGTGTTGATGACGCTGGACCCGAGGCGGGTGCAGTGTATATTTTCATACGGGTAGATGGCGAATGGATTCAACAGGCAAAACTCATCGGTACCGATATTGGAGACTTCGATCAGTTCGGGTCAACTGTTGCAGTCCATGAAAACACCGCTATCATCGGTGCCTACGCGAAAGATGAAGCCGGAACGGATTCCGGTGCCGCTTATGTCTTTGTCCGAAACGGGAACGCTTGGACACAACAGGCAAAACTGACACCTCAAGATGCCGTACAGGGCGATCATTTTGGATTTTCTGCTTCCGTCCACGGCGATACAGCTCTCATCGGCGCACACCTGAGCAACGCAGCAGGACCGGATTCAGGCGCAGCGTATCTTTTCACACGCAACGGCACGACCTGGAGACAAGAACTTCAAATCCTTTCAAATGACATCGGTATTGGCGACGAATTCGGCTACGCTGTTGATTTGATTGAAGGTGCTGCAATTGTCGGCGCGCCCAAGGAGAATCGACATCAGGAAAACATGGGGGCTGCATACGTTTTTGTAGAAACACGAGAAACTTGGGCACAACAAGCAAAACTCACTGCCTCCGATGCCGAAAGCGGTGATGAATTCGGCGTAGCCGTCGCGCTGCACGAAGATACCGCAATCATTGGCTCATGGAAAGATGACCATCCACCGGTAGATCGCTTTGGAGATGAAAACTTGCAAATCGACAAAGGTTCCGCCTATTCTTTCTTACGCGACGGGTTATCTTGGGTGGAGAAACGTCGAATTACGGGTGGCGACACAAGCAGATCTGACCTATTCGGCGCATCTGTCGCCATCAAAGGCTCATTTGCAATCGTCGGTGCCTCGGGCAGCGATAGCGCAGGCGGTAACTCAGGATCCGCTTTTATCTACAATCCAATCGACCTTGGATTCCGTTCCGCGGATGTCCCCTTCTCTGTTGATCCATCGTCGCATCTACTCTCAACATTTGGACATATTAAACGGACGACGGTTTTCCAGAATTATCCGAATCCATTCAACCCAGAAACCTGGTTCCCCTACAATCTGGCGGAACAGGCGGAGGTCGTTTTGAAAATCTACGATGTCCGTGGCGGGCTTGTGCGTCAATTGCACATCGGGCTACAGGAAGCTGGCAGTTATCGTAGCCAAGAGAAAGCAGCATACTGGGATGGAAGAAACGCATTCGGAACGAAGGTCGCGAGCGGTATGTACTTCTATACATTTACCGCAGGCGATTTTGAAAGCACGCGTCGGATGGTAATCCTAAAGTAACATTTCCCTTAATCAACAGGCGCGCTTTTGCAGCGCGCCTAATACACTTAAGGAGAACAGTGGAGATAGACCCTCAATGAATCATCAGACTGGCTATGACGATTTACAGACCCATATCCGTCAACTGAAAACCCCTCCAATTGAGACATGGGAAAATCAGTATAGCCACCGAGATTATACAATCGAAATCACCAATCTTGAGTTCACCGCTGTATGTCCTAAAACGGGACTCCCGGATTTCGCGACCCTCTGTATCACCTACGTGCCAGATCAACACTGTGTCGAACTGAAATCGTTGAAGGAGTATTTCCTCTTCTATCGAGATGTCGGTATCTTTCACGAGCACGTCGTGAATAAGATATTAGAGGACTTTGTGGCAGTCTGCCAACCGCGGAAGGCAGAAGTTGTTGGCGATTTCAACATCCGCGGTGGCATCAAAACAGTCGTGCGGGCAAACTATCAGAGGGAATAGTTATCAGTTTTCAGTTAAATCTTGTGGCAGTTGCGTTTTGTATAAATTCCACAAGTACCTCTTGTCCGAAAAGCGAAGACCGAAGACTGACAACTATTAAAAAATCGGAACGGAACGACCTATCCGCGCAGATTCATAGAGCGCATCGAAGATTTTCGCTACATTCAGCACCTCTTCAGCAGGCACAGGAGACGGCAAACCCTCCCGAACAGCCTTGTGGAACGATTCAAATTCACTCAGTAATCCGGTAAGAAGTTTCGGCGTGTAATTCACCATCTCATCCTTCTTATCAAGATAAATCTGGAGCGGTTCATAAGTCGCACCGGCTAAATCTCCCATGAAGAACGTCCCACCGATGTTCTCAATATGCGATGCCCAAGCCGTCTCCAAGGTCACCGTCAAGCCACCCTCAAAGCGGATAGTGCCCATCGCGAAATCTTCCACCTCAAATTCTTCAGGATTCCATTTCCCCCACGGGTTGATGACATCCTTTTTATGACCAAACTTCGTTGCGGTCATTCCGAACGCCTCAATCGGTTTCGGACAACCGATCATCCAGAGCAATACATCAAGAATATGGACACCGATATCAATCAGCGGTCCGCCACCGGCGATGGCTTTACTGAGAAAAGATGGCGAAGCAGGCACCCCACGCCGGCGCATCGCCATTGCACGGGCATAATAGATGTCGCCGAAAAACCCTTCATCATAGAGTTTCCGCAATGTCCGTGCCTCAGCACGAAACCGAGATTGTAAACCGATTTGTAGGACCTTGCCACTCGCTTTCTGGGCATCCACCATCGCTTGCCCGTCAATAGCATTGGCAGCAATCGGCTTTTCACAGATAACATGTTTTCCCGCGTTCAATGCTGCAATAGTGGGTCCAGCGTGGAAGTTGTTCGGTGTACAGACGCTCACCGCATCCAGTTCATCCATCGCAGCCAATTCCTCATAATCACTGAAAACGTGCGGAATGTCGTGCTGTTTGGCGAACGCTTTTGCGCGTGCTTCGTCAATATCACACGCGGCGACAATCGAAACACCCTTGACTCCCTGATGACCGGGAAGATGTTTACCGCCAGCAATTCCACCACACCCAACGATACCTACCTTAACTTCTTTTACTTTAGCCATTTTAACTCCTTCTTCACCTAAACGGTCACAACTTGCGGTGCTTGTTCTAAGTTCAGATTGTGCGCCGTTGCCCACTCTGTCCCCGCCCAATGAACACCGTTCGGATCGCGTCTGCCCTGCGTATCTACGGAGGCACCGAGAAACTGTCTGCCGAGGTCGTCCAGATTTTCGACCAACCCGTCATCCGGCTGAAGACTATCGTTGTAATACCGGAGATAATGATCGGGCTTAATCCAGCGATAATGGTATCCGTAGATGACAACCTTAGAGATGTTCTCCCTGAAATTTAGTCCCGCGGCATGATAGATTCGGCTTTCAAACAGGAATGCATCGCCTGCTCGAAGAAGCGGTTCGTCATACGCAAGTGGATCGATTTCACCTTCAGGGATGCCCAACGGTTTATCCCACTTATGGCTCTTTCGGATAAACCACGTCGCGCCTGAGTCTGGCACGCTGAAATCTGTTAAGCAGTACCCAACCTTTAATCCGACACGCGGGCATCCGTCGTGCCCAACATCTAAATGCACACCGACATCTCGATGCCAATTGCGGTTGTCTGGCTTCTCAGGTGCCTGTGGATGTTTGTGGATGAGCGCGGTATTCGTAATATGAATATTCGTCCCAAGGAGTTGGAGAATTAATGGCACTGCCCTTGATTGGGTCGCGAGGTCAGCGAAGGCAGGCTCTTGCACCAACCCGTCGCGTCGATGGGCATAGTAGCCGTGGTATTCAAACGACTCCATGAGTCGATCACCCGCTTCTGTCAAGCGATCAATCATCTCGCTATCAATTGCCGAGCGCACGATGAGATAACCGTTCTCATCAAACTCTCGACGTTGTGTATCTGTCAACTGAATAAATTTCATTTTTCTAATTTTCCTTGCGGTTCGGTGAGGTGAGTTTCATGTTTGACCTGCCTTCACGTATATCTGAAGAAATACCCAAGCAAAATCCCTCCACTACGTTGCGGGCTGCGTTGTCTTTAGATTGTCCTTAAGAAAACTTTTTCATGATGGACTTGCAAGCTGCGTCCTAATAGAGGGTTGATAGATACGTGGAAGTATGCTATCATAAATCTAAAATGATGTCCACTCAGAAACAGAATCATGAAAACGAATCTTCTTTGTTTTTTTCTACTAATCTTTCTATCAACAGCGTGTCTGACATCAGCAAAACAAGACACATCTACTGCGGCAGCACGCGCATATCAAACAGGTATGCAAGCACTTGCGCAGAAAGATGACCGCAATGCTTTTGTAGCGTTTCAGAGAGCAGTAGAATTAGACACGTCTCTTGCCAAGGCACACTATCAACTCGGTGTGCTCCACGGTAAACAATCGCAATGGAAACCCGCGATTGACGCACTTCAGACTGCGATTAAACTCACTCCCGATTTTGCCGATGCGCACGTACGCCTCGGCGAGGCGTATCTTATCGGTATCGCGAACGCGAAAGATGCCGTTGAACCGTTGCAACGCGCACTCCACTTGCAACCCGATCTCCTACGCGCCCGAAGGCTTTTAGGTGATGCATACCTTCGTCAAAACCGAATCGGAGATGCAATCCATCAGCTCAAACAAGCAATAGAGGATAGTGAAGCCCGTTACCTGCTTGGGTTCGCTTACTTCCAAACAGAAGACTTTACAGAAGCAATCCCACATTTTGAGGCAGTCATTAAACGCCAAAAACGGCACGCGAAGGCGCATTTCAATCTTGGGAATTGTTATCTCCGGACCGGGAAAATTGCTGAGGGGCGCGCCGCCCTTCGGACATTCGAGACGCTTACCCGTGAAGAGGAACAACAGAGCACACTGCAACGTTTGATACTTGACAACCCGCGACACCTCCAACCGCGTTATCAACTCGCGGAACTGCACATCAAGCGGACAGCGTGGGAACTCGCCTCGGCAGAACTCAAGGCGTGCCTTGCAATCACTCCGCAGGATGAGACAGCATCCGAACTCCTCGGTTATATCTATTTGCAAACAGAGGCTTACCCCGAAGCACTTGAGGTATATGGACATCTCGTTGAGGCATATCCAGAGAGCGCGATATATCGGAACAGCCTCGGTATTGCTTATATGATGCTGAAAAAACCGCGGCAAGCGATTGTCCAGTTTGAAACGGCCATACATTTTAACACGACCAACCCACAAATTTACCGCAACTTGGCAAATGCCTATCGGCAAATTGGCAAACAAGAAAAAGCAGAACAGGCCTATCAACGTTATCAATCCCTGACAAAGTAAACTTCAGCCGATCAAACGTTTAAAACTATGAATACATCGCAATCTCGGCTTACAAATTCCACCAATACCGATTCTTCTCAACCAAGAAAACAGAAATTACAGCAGAAAGAGCAAACAGACGTATGCGTTATCGGTTCCGGTGCGGGTGGTGCGGTCGTGGCGAAGGAACTTGCCGAAGCGGGACTGTCAGTCATTATTTTAGAGGCGGGGGAGAATCACGATCCAAGTACTTTCAATAGTTACGAACCGGAAATGCTGCGTCGCCTTTTCTGGGATAATGGTCTCCGCTGCACACGTGACGGTGCGATCATCATTTCACAGGGTAAAGGCGTTGGCGGTTCAACAGTGCACAATCTCTGTTATGCGGTTCGTCCACCCCAAGCCCTGTTATACAGGTGGCAGGTTCCAGAGATTTGGTCTCATTTCAATCAGGTGGAGCAGACACTCGGTGTTACACAGATGCAAGAAGCAGACGTGAATCAATTAAATGCGATTATCCGCGACGGATGTGAAGCGATGCAGTGGCGCGGTGGATTGCAAAGACACAATCGCGGTGCTTGCTCTACATGTGGTGCCCAATGTCTCTTTGGATGTCCAGCCTCCAAATCAACGGAGGAGGAATCAATGAGAATAGGCAAACAGAGCATGGCAGTCACATACATCCCCTTGGCACTTTCTGCCAACGCGAAACTTTACAGCGACTGCACTGCTGAGAAAATCCATCTGAAAAGAGGTAGAGTGACGGGTGTTTCTGCAAGTTTGCCGTCGGGCAAATTAGACATTCAAAGCAAAATCGTCGTCCTCGCCGCCGGTGCGATCAACTCGCCACAACTCTGGCTAAAAAGCCGACTTCCAAATCCGAATCAGTGGGTTGGGAAAAATCTCCATCTGCATCCAGCTGTTTTTGTCGGTGGGGTTTTTAATGAGATCATTGACGGACACGTTGGTATTCCACAGAGCTACTATATTGAGCAGTTTCTCGACTTAAGGCGCGCCCCAGACAGCGGCTATCTGCTCATGCCCGCCTTCGGTTCACAGATGATAGTTGCGGCAAGCCTGCCGGGATTCGGTGAAGATCATCGAGCATTGATGGAACGTTATCGTCACATTGCTGCGCTTCTCGTCCTCTTGCACGACAGAACAACTGGACGCGTATCGGTAAATTACAAGGGCACGCCAAACATCGCATACCGGCTCCGGCGTTTAGATAAACAGGTGTTGGTTGAAGGGGCAATCAATGCCGCCCGTCTGCTTTCCGCTGCAGGTGCGACAGAGATTTTGATGCCTTACACACAACATCTCCCTATTAAAACGGAGGCTGACTTTGAGATTATCCGCCGACGCGGTATCATGCCGAACGACATTATGTTAGCCTCCAGTCATCCGCAAGGCACCCTCCGAATGGGTGAGAATCCGCGGAAAAACGTCGTCAAACTCTCAGGGGAATCCCATAACGTGGAAGGCTTATTTGTTGCCGATGCAAGCCTCTTCCCGTCCTCTATTGGGGTGCCACCGACGTTAACCATTGCAGCACTTGCTACGCACGTTGCCAAGCAGATAACCGAGAGCGGCAGTATATAAATGATTGAATCAATCCCGCACTTCCCACTCGGAAACTTCCCGACACCGGTTGAGCGTCTCTCAAACCTTGAACGTACGCTCGGCTTCGAGTCGCTCTGGATAAAACGGGACGATCTCAGCGGTCCGTTGGGCGGCGGCAATAAGATCCGAAAACTGGAGTATATGTTCGCAGCGGCATCGCAAGCGAACTTCAAAAAAAGGCTCTTTACAATCGGTCCGACAGGATCCAACCACGTCCGAGCGACAGCGGTTTATGGTAAGGCATCGGGATTCGATGTAGAATGCTTACTCTTCAAACAGCATCCTACTGAGTATTCCGAGACAAACTACCGCGTAATTTGTGAACACGCCGCACAGGTCCACGAGGTCAAGCACATGCATATTATGTTTGCCCGCTATGGATATGAACAGATGAAGACGATCCTTGGCGTTGGAGAGGAACGTTACTTTATTGCAGCGGGTGGCTCTTCGCCGCTCGGTTCCGTCGGTTATGTGAAAGCGGTCTCAGAACTCAAGACACAGATTGAGGAGGGTATCCTTCCAGAGCCACGATTTATCTTCGTTCCAGTAGGCACCTGTGGGACTATAGCAGGTTTGATCGTCGGTGTACGACTTGCTGGGTTACAAACTCAGGTCGTCGGTGTGCGTGTTGCTGACTGGATAGTCGCAAACTCGTGGTCAATCTCTCGGATGGTGCGGCGGATTTTGCGTCTCATCGGCGCGGTGGACGCTAACGAGATTAATCCACGTCGCGTAGAACTCTGGCACGACGATTTTGGAGATGGGTATGCCATCCCGACGGAAGCGGGTATGCGTGCAGTCGCGATGATGGCTGAACATGAAGGTATCACACTTGAGAATACGTACACAGGTAAAACATTGGCAGGGCTGGTTCACTACATAACAGCGGAGGAGTGTGAAGGTGAACATGTCTTGTTTTGGAATACATACGGGACAACTTCAAAAGTTTAGAAATGAAATCTGCTACAATCGGACGATAAACGTAAAAGGAAAATATATGACAGTCGAAAATTCCAAGCCAAGTTTCGTTCGCTCGGACATGCCTATAATTGACTGCGATCTCCACAATCGGCTCCCCTCACATCGGATGCTTTATCCGTACCTACCGGATTACTGGTGTGATTATTGCGAGGAATCCGGCTTTCCCGGACCGGATGCGAACGACTATCCAGACGGTGTCCCGACTTCATCACGCCCGGAAATTGCGGATCCATCAGAAGACCGTCCTGCCTCGGATTTAGCACTCTTACAGAAACACGCGCTCGACTTCTGGGAAGCCGAATACGGTATCCTCACCTGCGGATACCGGGTACAGAGCGTCCACAACGAAGACCTCGCCGCAGCACTCGCTTCGGCAGTCAACGATTGGCAGATTGAACACTGGCTCGACCCAGAACCCCGCCTTCGTGGTTCACTGATTGTGCCAAGCCAGAATCCCGAACTCGCGGCACGGGAGATTGACCGTTTAGGCGGACATTCGGGGTTTGTACAGGTAATGCTACCTGCACGATCACAAGCACCTTACGGCAATAGACGCTATCATCCGATCTATGCAGCGGCGGTGCGTCACCAACTCGTCATCGGGATCCATTACGGGGGTGCCCCCGGACTGCCGCCAACCTCCGTAGGGTGGCCCTCAACCTATTTAGAGGAATATGTCGGCATGTCACAGGTGTTTCAGGCACAGGTGCTAAGCCTCGTCTCTGAAGGAGTCTTTGAGCAGTTTCCCGATCTACGCGTTGCACTTATAGAGACCGGTGTTACGTGGATGCCGTCGCTTATGTGGCGGTTCGATAAAGAGTGGCGCGGTTTGCGAAGTTTGACACCTTGGGTTAAACAACCACCATCAGCATATATCCGTCAACATATACGGATGACGCTCCAACCGATTGACGCACCGCCAACCGCTGCGGAACTGCTTCAGATTGTCGGTCAACTTGATTCCGAGGACATGTTGATGTTCTCAAGCGACTATCCGCACTGGCACTTTGATACTCCTGAAGAGGCTTTCCCGGCACAGTTACCCCAGTCATTGGCACGCAAGATTTTATCCGAAAACGCGAGGGAATTTTATCGCTTCTAATCCTCACGAATTCGCCTGAAACAACTCAAGATACGGACTCATTTTTATCTCGAAACGCTCTGTGAGCTTGAGATCCAACACCTTATCAAAATGTCGAGCTTCACGGAAAAAACATGCTGTTGCCGCTTTCATCGCATTCATAACATCAACATCTTTCAAACTCAAGACCAGCGTCTGCTCAAGCCCCACCAGAAAACTTTTCGACATCCGATCCACCTGTCGAAAACGTTTCGTTTCCAATTCCTTGCGTAGTCCTCTACACATGTCGCCCCTATCTCACCTATTTTTTTATATTATGCACGTTTTCCACCTCAAAAACGTATCTTTAATTATAAGAGGCTAATACAATATGTGAGTGTCTCGGTATTGGAAGACGCGGTCTATTTAATTATTTTTTTATATTATGCACGTTTTCCACCTCAAAAACGTATCTTTAATTATAAGAGGCTAACACAATATGTAAGTGTCTCGGTATTGGAAGACGCGGTCTATTCAATCTATTCATTAGTCATGGGAGTATCCTGATGGAAAGAGAAGACGATATTCAACTCATTGATAGAATTTTGTCAGGCGACGATACAGCATTTGGAGCCTTAGTTGAAAAATATCAAAATAGTATTCATGCACTTGCGTGGCGGAAGATTGGTGACTTTCACATTGCTGAAGAGATTACCCAAGACACCTTCCTCCAAGTATACAAAAACCTCCGGCAGTTAAGGAATCCGAATCAACTCTCAGGATGGATGTATGTTATTGCCAATCGACTCTGCCTTAAATGGCTCGAAAAGAACAAACCTAAACCTGTTATGCAATCGCTGGAGGACACACCCATGGAAGAAATCGAGAGAGCCTCTTATACACATCACGTAGCAGAACAGCGAGAAACAGAGGACACGGAGCATCGCCATGAACTCGTCAAAAAACTGCTCGCAAAACTTCCGGAGAGCGAACGCACCGTCGTGACGCTTTATTACCTCGGTAAAATGACGACCAAGGAGATTAGCAAATTCTTAGGCGTGTCCGTGCACACAATCACAAGCCGACTTCAGCGAGCGCGAAAGCGTTTACAAGAACAGCAGGAAGTGTTAATCCAAGAAGTTCTCGGCGGTGTACGAATACCAGCAAGTTTAAGCCAGAACATCATGCGACAAGTCGCTGATATAGCACCCACACCGTCTTCGGCTTCTAAACCGTTCCTTCCATGGATGGCTTTAGGGACGGCTGCAGTTTTGATCGCTTTACTCCTCGGCGCAAGCAACCGATACCTCACCCGTTTCCAGAAGCCGTATAGTTTTGAAGCACAATCCGAACCGACGATTGAAATTGTCGATACACCTATTATCCTTGACATAGCAGCGAAACCCGCTGTGCGAAATCAAGTCGGAAGGGTTACCACCGCCGGCGAAACCAGCCGTGCCGGCACCCAAGCTTCTAATGTAACCTCAACATCAACTGCACCAGAAAATTTCACTCAGATTTCTACTGCGCAATGGCAGCAGGGAAACGGACCGCCAGCGGGTCCTGTACGCAATATCTTCGCCGCATCTGATGGGACCGTCTATGCCGTTATACAAACAGGGATATACAGATTAACGGCAGATGCGACCACATGGACACGCGTCGACGCGAGTGTCCCAATTGGCGAGGCACTTATGCCGATGGCAGCGCATAAAGAAACGCTTTATATTGTTGCTGCGAATGAGATATTTGCTTCAGAGAACAGAGGTGAGACGTGGAGGACGCTGGGCCCCCGACCCAAGGGAGATGCCGTTGAACTCGTCATCACAGATGCTGAACGAGTATCCAGTCAACAAGCACCTATTACGATGTATCTCGCCCTTAGAGATAGAGGGATTTTCTGGTCCACAGATGGTGGTGTGCAATGGAGTCCTGTTAATGACGGATTGACGGTTTCCGAAAAAATTTCCGCAATGGCTGCTGTTGGCAAAACAGTGTTTGCGGGAACAGAGAAGGGTCTCTATCGTTTCGATTCAGGTATCTGGAAAAAATTGCCGTTGGATACATCCGGAGCCGTCTGTTCCTTGGCAGTATCTGGAACTGAGCTTTATGCTGGAATAGGGCATGAACTGTTGGTGAAATTAACGCGAGCGGAGAGGCAGGGGCTATACGGAGATTTACATTTTACCGAGATATTCCGTTCGACTGACTTAGGAGCGTCGTGGACTGAAATAAGGCTTAGAAGCAAACATCTTCGCGAAACTTCACCCGCAGGTATAACGGTTTTAGCAATGGGTAAAACGCTCTTGGCATTGAGCTACGCCCAATCGCGTTCAACGGATGGTGGACAAACGTGGACAGGACTTGAAGACGATCAGAATTTTTTGGGCAGGAGTCGCCTTCCAGCCGTGATGGTCAACGAGAGAACGTATTACAAAGCTAATTTCTGGGGCATTCACCGCACGACGGATGGGGGAGCATCATGGCATATATTTATGAATGGGGTGATGGGAACCGCTATAAGAGATTTCGTCGCGTTTAACAATAGATTATACGCTCATACCGGCTATGAAGTTTATCAATCCACAGATGGGGGCGTGTCCTGGAAAAAACTTTGGAATCATGGGCAGGAAGCGGTACTCACCATTCCTACTACCAGGATAAGTGCTGCGTCAAAACTGATACCTGTTGGTGATATTCTTTATTCTCTTTCAGCTCCAGGAGACGATGTGGGTATTTTCCGTTTATCTTCTGATGGCGATATGCTAATTCCAGTTCAAGGTATCCCTGTTTTTGACCGTTATAAACTTGGCTCTGAAAAATTTTATAAGTCAAAAGATCAAGAGGATGCTCGTATAGATCGTCTGAGAATTGAGACTGCTGCGGCGAGCCGTGATGTGTTTTATGTAGAATACATAGGAGAACTCTTCAAATGGAAATTGGGTGATTCAGAATGGACCAGCACTGGATTCGTGGATGATAGTCATCGGTATGATGAAAAATTCGGAGAGGGATTCAAATTAGCGGTTTTAGGAAAAACTGTCTACGTAGGTAAACGGGAAGGTAAGTTGTTTCAGTCACTTGATGAAGGTAGTAGCTGGAAAAACATTACATCAAATCTGCCACTCCACTTCACTCGTTTCAAAGATATGGTCTTTGTAAAATCAACCCTTTACGTCGCAACAGATAATGGCGTTATGGTTTCCCAAACTGGGGAACAGTGGCTTGTGCTAACCGATAACGCAGGAGAGCATCCCATCATAAATAGCTTCGCTACGGATGGTATCAGAATTTATGGTATCAGCGATATGGGGGTCTATCGCTTGGATATTCGTAGTCAATGGAAGCAAGTTTCTACAGAGGTGCCAGATGGGATGGTTTCTCCTGCTATTACTAACGATAGACTCTATGGTGTCGTCGAAGGACAGGGGATACTTCACAGCTCCCTTGCTGAAGAACGGTAAATAAAAACTATGGGAGTGATACGACCTATAGACTAAACAGCGAGGAAATCGCTGGTGCCCTTGCTATTGATCCCATTGGAAAATTAGCAACAACTTGGGGCGATATTAAACGCAAATAGAATACGCCACGGTTTCTATGGGCGTATTTTCTAATCCTAATTGAAGTTATTATTTGCTTGTACAGATTAGAAATTGAGATTTACAACGAAACTCACAGGTTTTACTTTTTAGAGAAAAAAGGAGATATAAAATGAGACACCGACAAATCCTTACATGCCTCTTTTTACTTGTTTTGATTCCGCTGAGTGCGAAAGCGTTCCCGCCCCCATCACCCGCGGGCGGGAACTATTTAGTCCTTGACGGGGTCGATGACTACGCCGTTTTGGATTTTGAAACCTTTGGTATGCTTTTACCCGAAGGCGCGGACGAATTCACCATTGAAGCATGGATATATCCAACTACGCCGCCCGACGAGAAGACAGCAGCAACGATACTCAGTCAACAGATGCGTATGCGTGTTCTAAACGATGAATTTCAGGCACTAAATAACATACTTCAGGGATTACATAACATGAACGGTCTCCCTGAGGCGGACGTGGTCTTGATAATGGATGCCCATCTTTCAGGACGCGGCGCGCATGCCACGACACCATTTTTCCCGATTCCACTCTCGCTGAACCAATGGCACCACATCGCTTTTCAGGCGAAAGGAAATCAGACGACAACGATCGTCAATGATCTTGTGAGGACATGGGAACTCGGGACACCTATCGGAAACGAGTTCGCTTGGCGTCCAAAGAACTTTACGATCGGAGGATTTGGAAAAAAAATTGAGGTGCCTTGGAGGAACAGATGGTTTTGGGGTTCCTTTAGTGGATATATTGATGAGGTTCGTATCTCAAAGGATGCCCGTTATGATGTTAACAAAAAGGGTGTTGTGCCACGAGGAAAATTCAAGGATGACGCAAAGACGGTTGCCTTATGGCATTTTGATGAACCCGGTGGCACCCAGCAATTTTCAGATGCATCGGGCAACGCGTATCATCTGATGGGTATAGGCGGTGCAAAGACCGGAAACCCGCTCGCCGTCGAAGCACAAGGAAAACTCGCGACGACATGGGGGCGACTTAAGCAGTAGAAGGATATATTACCAATTTACCTAACGCGGTGTAGAGAAATTGGTATCTCGCGTGATTCATTCCTATGAGGTTGGGCGTTCAAGCCGTCCCACTGCAATGGCTACCTGATATTCTATACATGAAAGTCCTCCAATGCTTGATTTGTCAGGTAGCAATTCTCTTACTTTAGAAGACTGATAGGTGCGGTGAAAACCGCACCTATATTTTTGTCTCAGCGCAACAAAGAAAAGTGAAAAAAATCTCAACTTTCAGCAAAGTATGTGGTATCATAGATTGTATCTATGATTAAACTCAACGACTGGCTGAATCCATACGAAATGCTGCGAAAATAACCTCAAAACCGTTTACCAAGAGGAATAGCTATGACAACTCATGAGACACTTGAGGCAAAAGTCGATCAACTGTTTGCGGAATGGAACAGGTCGGATTCCCCAGGTGCTGCTCTGGCGGTTACCAGAGAGGGTGAAATCATCTATAAACGCGGCTACGGGATGGCGAACCTTGAATATGACATCCCCATTACAACAACGACCATCTTCGATATCGCTTCGGTGTCCAAGCAATTCGCGGCGTTTGCTATTGCCACTTTAGCGCACGACGGAAAACTTTCGTTAGATGACAACATCCGAACGTACCTGCCTGATGTTCCGGATTTTGGACACACAATCACACTCCGACATCTTTTGCATCACACCAGCGGATTACGGGATTGGGTGCAATCTCTTGTTATCGCGGGAGTCACAATGGAGGATGTAATTTCGTTCAAACACATCTTAAAAATGGTCCGTCAGCAGAAAGCACTCAATTTCGAGCCGGGGGCAGCATATTCATACAGCAATACGGGCTACAATCTGCTCGCAGAAATTGTCGAAACGGTAACAGGGGATTCATTTCGGGAATGGACGGATGCCAACATCTTCAAGCCGCTCGCAATGACGAACTCTCACTTTCACGATGACCACCAAATGATACTGAAGAACCGAGCGTATTCGTATCAAGCGGTCGAAAATGGTGGGTTTAAACATGCTGTCAATAATACAACTGCTCTCGGTTCAAGCTCCCTCTTTTCAACGGTGGAAGACCTGGCGAAGTGGATTCTGAACTTTGATAACATACAGATTGGCGAACAAACAGTGATTGAACAGATGCACCAGCGTGGCGTGCTTAACAACGGGGAACAGATTAGTTACGCCTTCGGATTGAACATCGGTGACTATAGAGGATTGAAAACGGTCGGACACAGCGGGTCGTGGCGGGGATTTCGGAGCCATTTGATGCGCTTTCCCGATCAGAAATTTGGCGTTGTCATCTTATGTAATCTGGATACCTTTAATCCACTCCGTTTGGCAGAAAAAGTCGCTAATATCTATCTCACTGATGTCCTCGCTCCTTTAGAAGCATCCGAGTCAGAAAAAGAAGTAGAGCCGGCTGAAGACACCAAATCTGAACCACTGGCACTGGAACAGTTGACGGAATTTGAAGGTGACTACCATACTGAAGAACTCGATACAACCTATACCATTCGTGCGCGTGAGGATGGACTCGTGGCACAACACATACGGCACGATGATATATTGCTAACCTACACCGACGGTCATTTCCATGGGGATTCCTGGTTTTTTCCAGAGGTGCGCTTTACACGAGACGATGCTGGACGCGTTACAGGGTTTAAACTGACCGGAGGCAGAGTCAAAAACCTGTATTTTGAGAAAAAGACACGTTTTGCCTGAATGCACGTCGCATTTGAGCAAGTCCGCCGCAAATCAAGGATTACGCGAATTCTAAGGTTGACAGTTCATAAAATTCATGGTATACTTAACTTATCGGGACGGTTGCCCCATCAATCCAGTACCGAATCCTAACATGTTCTTGGGAGATAACTAAAATGAATCAGAAATTTGAGAAAAGTCAAAAACTGGAAAAGTGGCTCAGATGGATGGAAACGATTCACAACGAGATTCTGGCACTCGTTGCGGATGCAAACATGTTCTGGGAAGTCCAAGACATAATCCGTGAAAATCCACGTATCCAAAAGCCCAATGCTTTCTATAGCTATCTTGCGAGAACTTATCTCTCTCATGCGTTAGTTGGGCTCCGTCGGCAAATGAAATTACAGAAGGATAGCATATCTTTTGTAAGATTGCTTGACGAGATTGCCAAAAATCCTGAAGAACTCTCCCGCAGCTACTTCAATTCCCGCCATCCTCATTTTAATGGACCCGACTTGGATCAAGTAGTGGGCAAGGCGAGTCTTGAAGCAGTGGGAATTGTTGACGCTTCTCAACTGCAGGAAATTATAAAGGTGGATGACTTTGCGCCATACGCAGAGGCCAGTGGCACGCATGTTTGTCCACAAATGGTAGAAGACGATCGGAAAAGGCTTGAATCCGCTGCCAAAAAACATGAAGCGTTTGCTGATAAACGGATTGCACATTGGGATAAGCGTAAGCCGACAGTTGTTCCCACCTTCGAGGCGTTAGATGACTGCATCAAATTGTTAGATCAGACGTATGTGAAGTACCATTTTCTGTTTCATGCTGAATCAATAGATACCTTGATGCCAACCTATCAATACGAATGGAAAAGTATTTTCTGTGAACCTTGGTTAAAGGTTGGCTTTGGGAGTGCCAAAGGACTCATTCACGTCGGTGAAGGTTTTGACGATGAACTTCCAGATTTCAAAGAGTATATGGAATGAAATATCTGCTCGATACGCATACCCTGATTTGGTTTCTTACAGGTGACAAAAAACTTAGTGATAAAGCACGAGGCTTAATCGACAACCCAAGCAACAGAAAGTTTCTCAGCATCGCCAGCCTTTGGGAGATAGCCATTAAAGTGAGTTTAGGGAAACTCGCTTTAAACAAACCGTTTGAGAAGTTGTTTCCAGAACAACTCCATTTCAATCGCATTGAAATATTGGACATCACAGTGGGGAACCTCATCAAGCTTACCACTTTACCTTTTCACCACCGAGATCCGTTTGACCGATTGATAATCGCTCAAGCACTCGTTGAGGGGCTTCGAGTAATTGGGGCAGATGTGATCTTTGATGCTTATGGGATAAACAGAGAATGGTGAACCTAATGCATATCGTCTCAGCATTTTTGTTGACATCTGAACAAAATTTATATAATGGGGAAGTTAAACTTATTAGCCCGTGGGAAAGCTCTCGGTAAATCCACGCCGAAATCCAATTTTTTGAAAGGAATGACTTGTTAAACGATGACACTTAAGGAACATATTGACGACATACGCGAAGGTTTAGACAAAGGAGTATTTATAGGCGAAGCAGCAGTTTCACAAGGTATCGTCTTGAGACTGATCAACATCTTGACTCGCCCCACATACAACACTCAAGTTGTTACTCCTGAACATGGACATCGTAAAGAAACTAATGTATTCTGGGCATCCCTGAGGAAGTACTATCCATGATTGGAATAGAAAATATTGACTACCTTTCAAATCAACTTATTACATATATAGGCAATAAGCGTTCGCTATTGGCCCACATAGGCAAAGCAGTTACACAAGTAAAAAAACGAATAGGCAAATCACACCTTCGTGTATTTGACGCATTCAGCGGCTCCGGTATAGTCTCTCGTTTTATGAAAGCCCATACCTCGTATCTTGCAAGTAACGATTTTGAGGACTATGCTGCGTCAATTTCACGATGTTATCTCCAAAATCACAGTTCAGTTGATTTGGCTACAATTGCCAGAATTGTTGAGGAACTCAACAATCGTGTGGACGAACCCACTTCTAAAGGATTTATTGAGAAACTTTATGCCCCTGAGGACGAATCACGGATTACACAAAACGACCGAGTTTTCTACACACGCGATAATGCCCGCCGATTAGATAATTATCGTAGAATGATTGAGGGCTATCCCACAAGCTTTCGTGATTCACTACTAGGACCTCTTCTTAGCAAAGCATCTGTCCACTCAAACACTTCGGGAGTATTTAAGGGCTTCTACAAGAACAAGATGACTGGAATTGGGCAATACGGCGGCACTAATTCTAACGCATTAAGCCGTATTAAAGGGCAAATTGAATTAGAACCACCTGTTCTAAGTCAATTTGAATGTGACTACGAAGTGTATCATGACGACACAAATAAGATAGCTAGTCAGATAAAGGAACTTGATTTGACTTATATTGATCCGCCTTACAATCAACATCCTTATGGTTCAAATTACTTTATGCTAAACTTACTTGTGCATTATAAAGAACCTATTAATATAAGTCGAGTATCAGGTATTCCAGAAAACTGGAAACGTTCAGGCTATAATGTTCAAACAAAATCTAAAGAACTATTTAATGATCTACTGCATACACTTGACACGCGTTTTCTCCTTATTTCGTTTAATAATGAAGGGTTTATTTCTCCAGACGAAATGCGTACGATGCTTCAAAAAATAGGTATTGTTGATGAATTTGAGATTCAGTACAACACATTCCGTGGATCGAGGAATCTAAGAAACCGAAACATTCACGTAACTGAACAACTATTTCTTATAGAGAGGAAATTCAATGGCAAATAAAGATCAACTACAGAAACTACGTACAAACACTATAATCAATAAAAAATCAAAAAAACAAGAGATTGAACTTCTCAAGGCACTTCGTGAAGTTGTTTACTATTTGGAAGACAAATTTGCCAAAAGGATTACCTTAACTTATGAAAGACAATGGTATCTGAAGGACCTTATTAATGAACTGAGGACATATTTCCCTGACATCGATTTACATTGCCACTCCGAAAAGACCCATATGAAACCGGATGGAGGTATTCTTGGAATAAAAAGTGTCAAGGACAGCATATCAACCTATCCAATTCTAATTTCGGAGGTTAAAAATCAGGGAACAAATGATTTACGTGAAAAAGAAGGAAAACCCAAGCAAGCAAAAGGAAATGCTATTGAACGTCTTGGAAAGAACTTAATAGGATTTCGGACCGCGTTACTGTCTGAAAGTATTTTTCCTTTTGTTTGTTTCGGATATGGTTGCGACTTTGAGGAAACATCCTCGACTTTGGATAAGGTATCAACCATGGCAATGTTTGGCAAACTTAACAAGAGTTATCTCCACAACGAGGAAGATGGACGATTCAACCGCGGTAGTTTCTATTTCCGTGCCGAGGAGTGGACAGCTGGTGAAATGTTTGACATTATGAAAGATATTGCGGAACGTGCTGTGTTATATTACTTCTCTAAGTACCGCGAAGATTATTTCACTAATTCTTCTGATTGAATAATCAACTCTGGTGAAGCATAGAATATATGATCAAGCTGCTCATAATGAGGCAGGACACCTGACTGTAAGATGAACACAAAAATGAAGAAAACAGAAACACTTGAACAACAGAAACCCTCAGTTATCGACTGTGATGTGCATAATACTCTCGCTTCTGAGACAGTGTTGTACCCCTATCTCTCCGAACGCTGGCGCAAGCATCACGGTATGGTCGGTACAACCGATCGCGTTGGGGCATATATACCTCGCGCCCATCCCTTCGGTGCCAGATATGATGCATGGACACCCTCCGGACATCGTCCCGGTTCCGATCTCGATTTCCTACGAGAGCAGCTTCTGGACGCGTTCAACATCGAATTCGGTGTCCTTAACTGCTTGACACCGGTCTGCGAGATGCCCAACCTCGCCTACGCCGCAGCCTGGGCACGCGCTGTAAACGATTGGCAAATCGAAGAATGGCTTGAAAAAGAACCGAGACTCCGTGCCTCTATGATCGTTGCATGCGATGACGCAGAGTTCACAACAATGGAGATCAAGCGACTGGCAGGGCATCCGGGTTTTGTGCAAATACTGCTGCTCGCACGCACGATGGAACCTTTGGGTAGACGTAAATACTGGAAGATGTATGAGGCAGCGGTGCAGCATGATCTCCCGATTGGCATCCATTTCACCGGTGTCGGTGTCGGACCTATCACCGCCGTTGGTAGACCTTCACACTATATCGAGGACCACGCCGGTATGACACAGGCGTTTCAGACACAGGTCACCAGTCTCGTCTGTGAAGGGGTGTTTGAACAATTCCCGACGCTTAAGGTTGTTCTCATTGAGGGGGGGTTCGCTTGGCTACCACCGCTGATGTGGCGACTCGATCGTGCGTGGAGGAAGCTGCACGATGAGGTACCTGAGTTGAAACGGCTCCCTTCCGAGTACATCCGAGAGCATCTCTGGATTACCACGCAGCCGATCGAAGAACCGCCTAAACAAGAATACTTTGATCAGCTGCTGGCGCAGCTCAACTTAGATGATAAGTTGATGTTCGCAACCGACTATCCGCATTGGGATTTCGATTCTCCAGATCAGGCACTCCCGAAAAACCTCTCACCAACCCTTAAACGCAAGATCATGGCGGAAAATGCGCGTGCCTTCTATCGGTTGTAAAAAAAGAAAGTAGCAACCAATTAGATTGTCACGACGTGTGGTGCTTGTTCTAATGTCAGATTATGTTCTGCTGCCCATTGCGCTGCTGCACCGCCACCACCACCAAGAAACTGTTTACCCAAATCATCAACGAGTTCTAACACATTCTCGTCGGGCTGCTGCCTGTCATTGTAATATAGCAGGTACCCTTCTGGCTTGAGCCACGCGTAATGGTAGCCGTAAATGACAATTTTGGCGGTTTTATCCGTAAAGTTGAGTCCAGTGGTGTGGTAGATACGGCTTTCAAAGAAGTAAGCGTCCCCCGCGCGGAGTAGCGGCTCATCGTAGGGTTCAATCGGATCAATTTCACCTTCGGGAATCCCCAAGGGTTCTCCCGACGTGTGGCTCTTGGGAACAAACAGCGTTGCACCAGAATTCGGTACATCGCAGTCCGTTAGGCAGTAAGCGACCTTCAAACCAACGCGCGGGCAAGCCTTGTGTCCGAGATCCAAATGCAGACCGGCATCTCGATGCCACCCTCGGTGCTCTGGAAGTTCGTGTGGCTGCGGATGTTTGTAGAGGAGCGCAGTATTGGTAATATGGATATTGGTGCCAAGGAGTTGAATGACCAACGGTATTGCCTTTGTTTGCGAGACAAGTTCCGCGAAGGCAGGTTCTTGTACCAATCCGTCTCGCCTGTGTCCATAATGTCCGCCATTGAGATTTAACGATGCCATCAGGCGATCCCCCGCCTCAAGCAGGCGATCTATCATGGCGCTGTCAAGCACCGAGCGCATGATGAAGTATCCGTTCTCCTCAAATTCCTCACGCTGTTCGTCTGTCAACTGGACGAATTCCATGCGTATGCTCCTTTTGATTTAAGAAATCGGGATGATTATGAATGTCTAAATATGTTAACATAAATTGAAATGGATGTCTACCAACGGTGGTCAGCAATCAGCAGTCAGCGGTCAGCAGAAAAGAGCATTTGGATTGGAAGTTTGTTATATTTGCTACACGCTGATAACTAATATTCGTCGGATGGAGTTCCCTCTTATATTTGAAATTATGCACCCTTTCGGTCCCAAAATCACGTCTCTAATTATTATAGAGGAGTGTTCTGTTTACACTAAACCTTGGACAATTTTTCACAGGTTTTCATGTGATATTCTATACAGATGCCGCCCCTACGGGGCTTTGGCTATGGGAAGAACGGTTTCTATACAGATACCGCCCCTACGGGGCTGCAGTTATTGGAAACTGATGAGATGTTTTTTCTATGAGTTAGGTTTACGTAGAAACTCGCAAAAAATATCAAAAGGTTTAAACATTGTGCATCAAACAAACTTATGGTAAAGGGCAGCATTATTTGGCGATTACGGGAAGGCGAGGATACAATCATCGCCAGCGGCAAGCGGAGCGAGATTTCTCATTTTCTACTGAAATGTTTACATATTAAACAGTGCTAAACTACGAGGACAAGAAAAAACATGATTCAGGTTTCACATATCACGAAAAAATATGGACAAAATACGGCAGTTGACGACATTAGCTTTAGCGTGCAACAAGGTGAAATCGTCGGTTATCTCGGTCCCAACGGCGCGGGGAAAAGCACAACGCTTAAAATGCTCGTGGGTTTGTTGCAACCGACATCCGGCGAAATCTCTGTGGCAGGATACAACGCCGAAACCGAGCTGCTTGAACTAAAACGACACATCGGATACGTGCCAGAAGAGGCACAACTCTATGAACACCTTACCTTGGTAGAACATCTTCAGTTAATGGGCAGACTCTATGAGTTAGAGGAAGGTCTCATCGCGCAGAAGATAAAGGAACTCGCGAAACTGTTCGACATGGAATCGCAGGCAAGCCAGAGAATAAGCAGTTTCTCACAAGGCATGCGTCAGAAGTGCCTCATTATGTCTGCCTTAATGCACAATCCAGATGTGCTGTTTTTAGATGAACCGTTCACCAATCTGGATGTGGGAACGGTAACGCTCATGAAAACACTGCTACAACGTTTAGCCGAGTTGGGAAAAACAATTCTCTACTGCACGCATATTCTTGAAGTTGCCGAAACGCTCTGCCCGCGAATTATGATTATTAACGCCGGGAAACTCATCGCCGATGCACGGGTGGAGGAACTACGACAGAAGACCAACCAGATAGCACTCAATGAGATTTTCGCGCAACTGACGGAAACAACAGGGATTGACGAAAAAACTGAGGAAGCGATTCGGATTGTGACGGGGGACACTTCAGATGTTTGAGAAGATAGCCATAATGTTCGGTGCCTCTCCAACGCAGTACAGATACCTCTTAGAAACAGAAAAGATAGTGGAGAAACGGGCTCTTGAACAAAAAGGCGACTCTCCCAACCTACAACTTATTGTGACGTGCCTTCTCTGTTTTGCAATCAGTGCCTTATTTACGTCTATGCCGTTCCTTCTTCCGATGGACACATTCACCTACGCGCTTATCGGTATAACGATGTCTATGATGATGATAGGACTCTGGACCATCCCTTATTTCGATATCCTTCTGAGTCCTATAAACTATCCCGTTATAGCACATACACCCGTGTCCTCTCGGACCTACTTCCTTGTGAAACTAACACAGGTTGCTACCTACACTATCTGGATATTAGCCTCCCTAAACCTGATGCCTGCTATCGGCGGTATTTGGATTCGCGGAGAGGAATCTTCTCCGTTTCAATTCCTTTTTCCTCTCGTTTATTTACCGATCGTCTTTATGTCGGGTCTTTTCACAACCGGCGTGATGACAGTCTTCGCAGGATATTTGACAAAACTATACACCAGACAGGCACTTCGCAGTATCGCGCAATACGCACAGTTTATATTTCCTGTCCTCTTTCCAGCGATATTGGTTACGCTTCCTCATTTATTACCAAGTCTTCCAAAGGATAAATTAACGTCTGCTCTGAAATGGTTTTACGCGCTTCCGAACGGCTGGTTCGCTGGGACGGTCTCACTCGTACTCGGACAAGTAGAACGACATTTTTTGATTTTAGCAGGACTGGCTGTTGCTTCAACCCTCTTTTTGGTATTGGTTCCGCTTCGGAGCATCGCAAAGAGTTATTCAGAATATCTCTCTTACCTACTGGAATCAGGCAGCAGGCAAAAATCTAAACTGCGGGTGAAAACGTCGCTGTTTGCGAGAATGTTCCGAAATCGGACGATCCGTGCGGGGTTTTGTCTCGGCCGTGCGTACATGTGCCGCGATAAGCATATTTTGCGGCAATTTTTTGCTTCGCTTGGAACCGTCATCATGTTGGTCGTTTTATTTGCTCGGGACAGTTCGTCTTATATGACATGGCCCCATAACTCCAATGCCATTGGGCTTAGCCCTGCTTTCTCTGGTATGTTCTACTTTGTCGGCATGAGTGCTATTACCGGTTTCATTGCACCTGTCAGATATTCAGAACACTGGAAAGCGTCGTGGATGTTAACGCTCGCGCCGGTCTCGGTACCAAAGGACTTGTGGCGAGGCGTGCAAGCGACTACCCTTCTCTACATTGTCGCGCCGTGTACGCTCCTTATGCTTTGCATTGCGACCATTTTTTGGGGGATTTTAGGCATATTTCACATCTTGCCGGGGTTAACCATTTTACTCTACTATGTCATTCTTTTCCCAAAACCGGAATCTGGCTTGCCTCTCGCCGAAGAGTTCATTCAACAACAAGTGGCTGGTGACGGTTTGCTCCCTATGATAGCCAGTATACATATTGTTGGCTTTTTCGTGGGTATCCAACTATTGACATTTTGGATGAATATATGGGTGTATTACGGGTTTTATTGCGTCACGGTTGTGGGTGGTTTTATCGGTTTTGTCTATTTGCTACGAAAAAATAAACGAGTGGAGGAAACCGTAGATGCTTGAAAAGATCGTCGAAATACTTGGTGGTTCCCCGATCCAGTATAGGTATCTTTTAAACGCTGAGAAATTGGTGGAGAAGCGAGCAACACAAGGAACACTAAAATTTGGCAACCTATCGCTCGGCATGACATGTGGATTCTGTTTTATCATGAGTGCCCTCGTCGCTACGATACCATTTTTTCTTTCCACGGAGATATCTACGTTCACTTTTGCACTCTTAAACATAACCCTGTCTATGTTTATGGTAGGACTCTGGACGCTCCCGTATTTTGATATCCTTCTCAATCCTATAAACTATCCTGTTGTTGCACATACGCCGGTTTCATCGCGGACCTATTTTCTGGTGAAACTAACACAAGTACTCACTTATACTGCGATGTTGTTAGTCAGTTTGAATCTATTACCCGCCATCTGTGGCATCTGGATTCGTGTTGGCGAGACCTCTCAACTCCAATTTCTTTTCCCTTTCGTTTACCTGCCCGTCGCCTTTATATCAGGCTTTTTCGCAATCGGCGTGATGACAGCATTTGCTGGGTATTTGACAAAACTATACACCAAAAAGGGGCTCCGAAATATTGCGCAGTACGCCCAGTTTGCGTTACCCGCTCTCTTTCCGTCATTAATTTACTTATTGCCGAGAGATCCCACAACATATAAATCGGCTCTGAAATGGCTATACGTCCTTCCTAATGGTTGGTTTGCCGGTGCCGTCTCGCTTGCGTTAGGCGGTCCAGGGCGACCTGAGATGATGAGAGATCTGATTTTAACTGGGCTTGCGGTCGTTTCTGTGCTTCTTTTAATCGTGATCCCGCTTCGGAGTATTGCAAAGGGTTATTCAAGGTATCTCACCCATCTGTTAGAATCTGGAAATAGGCACAAAGCCAAACTTCGAGTGAAACCTTCGCTCCTCGCGCGATTCTGCCGATCCCGCACCACCTACGCAGGCTTTTGTCTCTGTGCTGCCTACATGCGACGCGACAAGTATATTCTGAATGGACTTATCTCTGCGCTTGGAGGTTTGGTCATGCTTGTGGTCCTCTTTGTTCAGGACAGATTTTCTATGCAGTGGTTTGACTATTCCCCCACGACTGGAATGAACCCGACATTCACCACCTGTTTTTCTCTTTTGGGTATATCCTTCGTCAGTGCTCTTCTAACACGGGCAAGGCATTCAGAACACTGGAAAGCATCCTGGATGCTATCGCTCGCGCCGCTTGAGGTCCCAAGTCAATTATGGCGCGGCGTGCTGCTGACGAGTTTCCTCTACATTGTTACGCCGTATACACTCCTTATGTTTTGTGTTGCCAGCGTTCTTTGGGGAGCTATGGCACTGTTTTATATCTTACCCGGACTAATTGTTCTCCTCTATTACGCTGTGCTCTTTCCAAAACCGCACTCTGGTACACCGCTCTCCTTAGAAGTCGTCCAAAAATCCAGAGATTTTGATTGGCTTTCGTTTGTTTTCGGTCTCCTTGCTTGTGGCATCTTAATAGGCATCCAATTTTTGGCGTTCTGGCTGAACATCTGGGTTTATATTGCGGTCTATTGTGTTATCGTTATAGGTGGGTTTATTGGCTTCCTCTACCTTTTCAGCAAAAAGTGATCGGAATAGGAAAAAACACAAAAAATTAGGTTGACATAACTTAACAAAAATTAGTATAATTTAATAGAGAGCTTATCAAACTTAAAAAAGATTAGAACAATTACAGTTTCCATAACAGGCAAATTTATGGCAACACATTCCTCAAAAATTGAGTGGACAGAATCTACATGGAATCCTGTACGCGGTTGCACTCGCGTATCGGAGGGCTGTCGGTTCTGTTACGCAGAACGGATAGCTGCCCGTTTCTCTGGCAAAGGTATGGCTTACGAAGGTTTGGCTGAAAATACCAAAGCAGGACCGCGGTGGACACAACAGGTCCATCTTGTCGAAAAGTTACTTGACGAACCGCTGAAATGGAAAAAGCCCCGCCGAATTTTCGTTAACTCCATGAGTGATCTGTTCCATGAAAAGATCGAATTGGCTTATATTCAAAAAGTCTTTTCCGTGATGGAGAAGGCACATTGGCATCAATTCCAAGTCCTGACGAAACGAGCGGAGTTACTTCTAAAATATAGTCCGAAGTTACCGTGGCCACCAAACGTCTGGATGGGTGTTAGCGTTGAAGATAAACGTGTGACGGATCGGATTGATGCGCTCCGTCAAACCAGCGCGCATATCAAATTTCTCTCACTTGAACCGCTACTCGGCGCGCTTCCAAATTTAGAATTGGATGGAATAGATTGGGTTATCGTAGGAGGTGAGTCCGGTCCCGGCGCACGCGAAATGGAGAAAAAATGGGTTATTGACATTCGCGATCAATGCGCGGCTGCCAAAGTTTCATTTTTCTTTAAACAGTGGGGTGGCAAACGTAAATCAAAAACAGGGCGGGAATTAGACGGGCGGACTTACGATGAGATGCCGGTTTGAAATTCTTACTACGTCCGGCATCTTGAAACTTCGTCCTTATACTCTCGGCAAATCGTCAGCGAGCAGAGCTTCAGAAACGGATTTTTTCGTCGTTTCGCGCTCCGGACGCTCAACGTGAAAATGACGGAACCAATCTTTAAAATCTTCAACTGGAAAATTCCCGTCATAATTTTCTTTGAACTGATCGTGGAAATCTTCCATATAGACGCGTAGATAGCCACTCGCTCGTTCAAGTGCTTTCCAATCAAAGATATTTGAAGGCATCTCAACAACGCCTCCCTCAAGCATATTACGCCGCATCTCCAAATAGTAAGAATAACGAGTGCCCATCATAAGATTAACGAGTCTGTCGAAAATTTTTGAAGGAATCTGCCATACGCGCCCCTTCAACAACTTGTGCCGAATGCCGATTTCTTTTTCTAAGTCTCGATTAAGCATAAACCCAACAATCATATCAAAGATTCTGTCCAACATTTTTATTTGTCCTTTACCATACAATAAACTATAAATTTAACGCCCACTCGGGCGCGATTTGCGCGAATTCGTATATCGTGGAAGCCAATTTTAGCATTAATGCACAAACACGTCAATAAAAAAATCAGGCAAAAGCATTTATTTTTTCATTATTGAATTTCGTGTGGACGATATGTTTATAGAAACGCCTTCTCCTCTTTAGTAATATGGCTGCACGGAATTTAGATTGCGTTGCAATCCAAATTCTGTTATAGTTTATACTATGCTTATATTTTATTTGGCAATTGCGGTGGTGACGGTTCCACTCGGCGCGGGTATCGCTTTCGTATCACGAGTGCAGCAGCGGCATTTCGGCAACATCTTTGGGCTGACCGCCGGTGCAGTGCTCGGTATCGTCTTGGTAATGATGATGCACCTTTACACCGCGGTAGGTTACGTCACAATCCTTGTGATGTGGGGAGGGTTTCTCTTAATCGCAGCCGTGGAATACCTCACAACGCCCCGGCACGATGCAACCGAGAGGAATACCGACAGTAAGGACACCAACTGGAGCGTCAACTTAACAGTCCTCGGCTTATCACTTCATTCATTGACAGACGGGCTTAATTTGGTAATCGCGGCAAGAGAGGAGACGCTTGGATGGGCACTCGCATCCGGCATATTGATCCATCGTCTGCCAGTCGGGACGCTTATCACCGTCGCGCTTCTTCGGAGTCAGACCTTTGTTAATGCCCTGATAAGACTGATTCCCTTGATACTTGGACCGGTTATCGGGGCGGTCCTCGGAGAGCAATTGCTACGTGGAACTTTCGGAGAACTGACAGATTACTTGACAGCATTCGCTGTCGGCACACTGCTTCACGTTGTGATGGATGGGTTTCGTGGAAACTATACTTCCGAAAGCACAAGCTTAAGTCGGGTTGCGAAAGTGCTGTTTGTCATCGGTTTCGTCCTAACCTTTTGTGTTATCTATTTCTTTCAGGGATTTGAGGGTGAACATCATCATTAAGTGGCTATCGGCTATCGGCTATCGGCTGTCGGCAGCGTCTATGGTAGTTGCTGGCGTTTTTTCCCACCACAAGGTTCTCTTACTGACGGCTGAAAGCCGACTGCTGATGACTCTCCTCTGCTTTGTGGGGTTTGTTGCACCGGCGAGGAGTAATCAAATCCCTATTGCGGTATCCGGCGAACCGAGGGCAACACTCCAAATTGGCGCGAATGCCTCGGAACAGGAAGCGTTTGCAGCCACAGAAATTCAAACCTTTATCCAGAAATTCACAGGTGCCAAACTCGATATCCGTACCAATCGGCAAGAGACAGAAACCCAGACGGTGATTGTACTAGGCACCCCAAAATCGAACCCGACAATTGCCACATTACAAGCAAATGTAGAACTTACGTTGGCAGAAGAACTTGGAGATGATGGCTATCGTATCAAGACAGTAGAAGTCGGCACCGAAATCGTCATAGTTGTGACAGCACACACCGAAAGAGGGGTTATCTATGGTGCGTACGCTTTCATTGAGCAATGTATCACGGCGTTGACAGGCTTGACACCCGTGCATCCAGACATTTCGGTTGCTAAGGCGCAAGCACTACTCGTCCCGTTTATAAACGAAACCTCAGCACCCTTTTATCCCGTGCGCGCTGTCTTGGAGATAGAGGACCCGGATTGGCTTGCACGGCACCGTATGAATATGAGTGGCGGGGAAGGCGTTTGGACCGGCACGGGCATCGAAGACGGATTTGGAACAGCGTTTAAATATGTAGATACGCCTGCTTTTGAAGCATTACAAGATGAACCGATAGGTCAGCGGCGAGAACGTATCGCGACTTTAAAAAAGCGGTTCAACGCGCTTAAGCAACGCGGTATTGATGCGTATCTTTTTATGTACGTGACCGGCGAACCAACAGAGGCATTGATCCGACAGCGTCCTGATGTCTTGGGGCCGGCGGTGCTTTACGGTGCGTCTCGGAACGAAGTCTCTTATCGCCCGTTTTGTTGGTCTAAACCTGCATTTCATACACTCGCAAGAGAACTGACACAAGCGATCGTGCGGAACTATCCGGCACTCGCAGGTTTTCACCTCCGCTCATGGGGGCATGAAACGCGTGCATGTGATTGTCCGGACTGCGGCGACAGAACGGAACAGGGACAAGCAAAACTCTGGCAGGTTTACTTTACGATTATCAAAGCGGCGCGGGAGATTCGTCCAGATTTCAAATTTTATATTTCCGGGTATGACAGCAGTTGGCTCAAAGATGCCGCAGGCGTTTACGCTCGGCAGCTGCCGAAAGGGACTATTTTTTCGCGAAAGTGGGGAGCAGACGGCGAACCGGTTGCGGACGCGGGGGTGCCTATTCCACAGATCAGAGCACTTGGAGAAATCGGGCATAACTTTATCGTTCTCTCACACGAAGTAGAGGAGGTTATGCCGCTCTGGATGCTGGAGAGCGATCTGTTTGTGCAAGGTGTTCGGCAACTCGCTAACAACCCAGAGGTTGTCGGTCTCGGTGGATTCACCGTTCAAGGTGCGACCCAAGGTTTAGGGTATCTCGACCGGCTTGTGAGTGCCCGCCTCAACTGGGATATTAAACTTGATCACCTTCAATTGCTCCGAAATGAATTAATAGCCCGATACGGTGCTGAAGCCGCGCCACACATTCTAAATGCCTTACGGGTAAACGGATGGAACATGGCGAATTATTTCTCAGATTACGCTGGTTCCTTAACGGTAGGTGGTACTTATGGCAGCGGTTCCGCGGGACTCGCGACGCGATTCTGGACGCTGATTGGACCGAGAGCTGTCGAGGATACGTTAGCCATCCCTGAATTGGAAATAGCGAAACTCTCGGTAAACCGTTTCACCGCACTTTTGGCACCACAACAGCAAGCTGCAAACCAGATACGGGCAGCAAGCGAGATCGCAGAACCTTTCGATCAAGAGGCGACAGAGGATTTACGGGACGCTGTTCACGTGATGGAATTGTGGGTACTATTTTTTGAAAGTCGAGCGAAATTAGTTGAAGCGATAACACTCGGTTACGAGCCTGGGACCACTGAGGCAATCCGTGCGAAATTCACGAGTGCGATAGAGTTTTCAAAATCTATACAACCGCATATAAAAGGGATTGAAGAGTTTATTCCACTCTTTGGATACTCACATCAGACGATTGAAGCCGAGTTGTTAAGCACCTTAAACGCAGAAGTCGCTTGGCTAACGAATTTCGATTATCAGGTGCTTCAAAAGCATGATGGGGATTTCTCACCGGAGGAAACCCCTTTCCGAATCTGGGATGTCCACAACTATCCGAATCCTTTGAAGCGAGAAACAACATTTACCTATCAGTTGTCGTTAGATGCGGATGAAGTCTCTATCACAATTTACACGAAATCCGGACGGACGGTAACTACCTTGAAAGAGGCATCTGGAAAAGAAGGCTATAACGAGTTTATGTGGGAAGCACGAGACACTGACGGTATACTGCTTGCCAACGATGTCTATTTTTACAAGATACGCGCTGTCGCTGGAGATCAGACGGCACAGATACTCGGACGTTTAGCAGTATTAAGGTAGGGCTGGGTAACCCAGCCCCTACAGATTAAACTCACGCATAACTTATGTATCAAAATAGGGAGGTTGAATTATGGGGCACCAAGTCACACTCAATATCTCGGATGCCGTGTATCAACGCGCTCACCAAATTGCCAAAAAACAAGGGGTACAGTTAGAAACCATTCTTGTTGATGTCCTGAACGCGCATTGGTTTTCTACTGATGGTCTTCTTACTGATGCGGAGAAACGTGCAGCCGTTACATCAAGTATAGAATCAACGGATTGGTGGGATGGCGAAGGTGATAAGGAGTGGGATGAATGGGCACCTTGAAATCTGGATTTAGGAAGTAAATCAAGTGCAAAGGAGGTCAACAATGTTTCGTGTATATACTCTATGTCTGACGCTTTTGTTTTCAGTGATAGGCTGTCAATCGCAAACTTTGCAGGAACATCTTTTAGAACCACCGCCGCCCCTCATCAATTTCGCACTGAGTCGAAACGGAGCAACCGCGGAGGCATCGCAATCTGTGCCAAACCATCGTGCAGCAGAGATAATTGATGGCGACACCAATTCCGAGACGTGGGACGAAGGCAGTGGATGGGGGAGTAGTTTAGAACACCTACGCACCTCAGATCTGAACAAACGTCCCTATGTTTCCGTGACGCTCGCCAAACCGGTTGACATTCGCAAAATTGTTATGTGGACGGTCGATTCTGAGAAATATCCGGCACCGCAATTCGGGTTGAAAGATTATCGGATCGAGTATTGGCACGGCACCGGTTGGGGTCTTATTCCATCTGAGAATACGAAAGATAAGCAGTATACAGCGCGAGATAACACCAAAGGTAAACGGGTTCACGAAATCCGGCAACGCCTCATTGCGAGCAAAGTTCGGCTCGTCCCGGTTTCCTCAAATGATACAGTGCGTAACTACCAACACATGGCTGGTAAGCGACCTGTGTACGACGTGGAAGGCATTGCACGGGTTATGGAATTAGAGGTTTGGGGTTATGCTGCACCGGAAGTACACACGCTCAAGCAAATTGCGCAAGGTATACCGCCAGAATCGGTAGGGCATCCTGTATCAATAAAGACACAAACAGGTAACCAAGAAGAACCGACAATCAAGGAGACGATTCAAGGCGTTCTAAATCAGTATGAACTCGGATACGATATGGCGGATCTGGCGAAGGTTATGTCCTGTTTTTCAAAGACATATTTATCCAACGGACGCACCTATCAAGATGTTAAGACGAAAGCAGCGCATTTTTTTGAGGCACACCATCAGATTGACATGACGCTGACCGACATCAACATCCATCCGAACATAGTTGACGACACAGCGATAGTGACGGGCGGGTACACACTGCAATATGTCCCGAAAGCGAAGGGGCAAGTTGAACAAACATCTGGGAAACTAACGCTCGTTTTCGCCAATGAAGCGGAAACCTGGCGGATCATTCGAGCCGAATAATTAGAGGTTCTAAACAACTATCATAAAGGATCCGAAAATGGAACAAGGGCAGTTTAATCTTTGGGCGAAATCTTATATCAACGATGGATATTTAATGCTTCCAGACCTTATTACATCGGAAGAATGTGATACCCTGAAAGCAGAGATGCTGAAGATCTTTCGCGGGGGTTACCCGTGTGAGGCGATCCCACGGATGCCCGAAACAGCAAGCGAGACAGAAGTATTAGATAGAATTATGTGTGTCGGCGAACCACACGTCTTTAGTCCCTTGGTTCGGCGTTACGTTGAACATCCGAAAATCTGTGAAGTCCTCCGAACGATTGTCGGGGCACATATTCCATTCTGGGATGGCGGTGTGAAGTGCATGCAGACAATGATGTTGGGTAAAGTCCCCGGACATACCGGTAACCCGTGGCATCAAGACGAACACCCGATTCCGACACGGGACAGGTCGCTGCTCGGTGCTTGGATCACATTAGATGATGCCACGATTGAGAACGGCTGTCTTTGGGTTCTACCGAACAGCCATCGCGCCGGTGTAATCTACGACCGCTTTCCACATAACAAACGCCATGAATTCGACAGCTGCCACGAAGCCGCCGGTTTTGATGATACCGACGAGATTCCGATTGAAATGTCAGCTGGCAGCGTCCTCTTTTTCAACGGCTACCTTTTACACCGCTCGAAAAAGAATCGAAGCGATACATTTCGGCGTATCCTCGTGAGTCACTACTGTTCAACAGCATCGTGGTTGGGCTGGAAGGGGCAGCGAAATTATCGCGGTATTATCACCGTCGCAGGCGAAGACCCATACATCGACGAAGGACATGTTACACCAAACGTCTGGGCACGGTGGGAATAAGGAGACATTGTGAAATTAACAGAACATCAAGTAAATTTTTTCAATACGTTTGGCTATCTCGCAATACCGGGCATGTTTTCACCGAGCGAGATGGAATGGATCATCGAGGAATTTGAAATATCGATTCAGGAATTCGGCGGTGGTAAAGACCACAATGGTACGAGCCGCACGATGTTCGGGGGTCCGATTGAGCATCGCCCTCGACTCTGTACCCTGCTCGATGATGAACGAGTTAACGGACTCATCGGTGGCGTACTCGGTGAAGATTTCAACTACGCCGGTGGCGACGGAAACTATTACACTGGCGATACGGGTTGGCATCCCGACGGCGGTTGGGGACGACTCTTCGCCTGTAAGGTGGCGTTTTACCTTGATCCGTTGACGAAAGACACTGGATGCCTACGCATCATTCCGGGTAGCCAAAACCCTGCGCACTTCGTCAGAGCCGGAAAGATTGATCCGAATCAATCAGAGGCACTTTACGGCATCCCATCGCGCGACTTCCCAACCAGCATTGCGTTGGAAAGCACGCCCGGTGATGTCGTAATTTTCAATCATGATACGTATCACGCGGCATTTGGCGGTGGCACCCGGCGACGGATGTTCACAATGAATTGCACACAGCATTGCACAACCGAACCGGATTTAGAGACACTACATCAGTACCTGAGCGTCCATTCCGCAGGCGGATATAAGATTGAGACAGGCGCGGGGATGTATTTCCCGACGATGGTTGATACTGCCGATGCGAAACGGCAAATCCATCTTCAGCAATGCGGTGACATTCACGATGAAATGTTTCCACAATACGCTCGGCGTTCTTAGGATACAGCGGATACAGCATTTCGGTTGCAATCCCCGTTGTTTTGTGGTATCCTATAACATAGGTTCATACTGTGAGTAGGCACTCTTCGAGCTTGCGAATTCATATTTTAAATGGAAATCATATCTATGGTTCCACCTTCATTTAACAAGCACTTAGGGCATATCAGCAAAAACATTATCTCGGCGGCATTCATCTATGGGATGAGCACGCTTTGTGCTATCGCTATGCCACCAAAGGCACGCACCCACTTGCCTTCAAGCTCCATTGCCATGAGCGACGATGCCTTAGCCACCTTCTTTAACCCGTCCGGCCTCGGTGCGGGGCGCGGCTTAAACCTATACTACCTCCGAACATATCAGAGTGATTGGGCAGGCGATGATGCTTTCTTCCTCGCTGTTCCCGGTGCAGGCTTTGGTATGGAATTCGTTACTGCCGATGCAGATACCGACTTCACACGCTATACATTCTCCGGTGGATACCATTTGGGAAGTTCACTCTACTGGGGCACCAGTTACAGTTGGATGAATTCCGACGATCAAGACTACGACAGATTTCGTTCACTCTCCATGGGCTTGATGTACCGGAGGCAATACATTTCAATCGGAGCAACGGCGCGCGATCTCAATCGTCCCAAATTGCTTGGTGAAAAACTCGGCAGAAGTTACGCTGTGGGGTTGGCACTTCGCCCGGGAACATGGCGGACAACGCTTTCCATTGATCTACAGAAAACCCAAGGCATTGAAGGCATAGAACTCCACTATGGGTTAGAGGTTCGCCCTATTCGCGAAGTTATACTCCGTGGGAGCATAAACAGTGATCGGAGTTTCGATGTCCGCTTCGGTATTAACATTAGGAACTGGGGATTCGGCACAGGCAACACCTTCGACAGCAATCGAGAAGCGCAATTCGGTGTTGGCTATTTTCATTTTTCCAACGCGCCCAAAACCAAGCCAGTGCCTCGCCGACGTATATTCCTCGACTTGTCAATGCGTTACCTGAAACAGGTCCTTCCGATCGCAAAATGGGACGAAGATGTCGCTGGCATTCTCATCCGTATCAACGGGAGTGATTACGGTATGGCGCAACTCCAAGAGATGTCAGATGCCATTTTGGACTTCAGAGAATCGGGGCGCGTCGTTCTCTGCTATCTCTCCAACTGTTCCACCGGCGACTACATCGTCGCAGCTACATGCGATGGTATCCTAATCCATCCGTCCGCTGAAGTCCGGTTAATCGGCTTACGCACAGAACGTTCCTTCTACAAAGGCGGATTAGACATGCTCGGTATTCGGGCGGATCTTGAACATATCGGCAAGTATAAATCCGCATCAGAGTCATTCACACGGAAGGAGATGTCCGAAGTACACCGCGAGATCCAGAACATTATTCTCGACGACCTTTACGAACAACTTGTAGATGCAATTGCAGAAGGAAGAGGATGGACACACGAAAACGTCAAGAAACGCATCAACGATGGACCTTACACTGCGCGTCGCGCCTTCAGCACTGAACTCGTTGACCGGATGGTCTATGAAGATGAGTTGTTAGATGTCGTAGCCGAACTCACCGATTCCAGAACCGATTTAGTTTCGCTCAACGAATACGCAAGAAACGAACTCTATGCGCAAGATTGGAAAGCCCCACAACCGAAGGTCGCCATCATTGAGGCGAAAGGGCTGATGCTGACAGGCGATAGTTTTGTGGACCCGCTTCTTGGGACAGAAGTGATGGGATCGGATACAATCTCAAATGCGGTCAGGGAGGTAAAGGAAGACGACTCTATAAAAGCAGTTGTTCTGCGGATTGACAGCGGTGGCGGGCTTGTTGTTGCTGCTGACACTATATGGCGTGAATTAGTGCGGCTTAAAGAAGTCAAACCCCTTGTCGTGTCAATGGGTGACGTGGCGGCATCAGGCGGTTACTATATCGCAGCCCCCGCAGATGCGATCGTCGCTGAACCGGGAACGATTACGGGGTCCATCGGCGTTGTTGGTGGTAAGTATAGTTTCAAAGGATTCTATGAAAAACTCGGTATCAATAAAGAGATCCTCAAACGGGGTGAACATGCTGATTTTTATTCAGATTACGGAGACTATCCGCCGGCAGAACAAGCAATTGTACGGAAACAGATTAAAGAGATTTATGACGATTTCGTTGAAAAGGTGGCACTTGGACGAACCGATTTGACAGTGGAAGATGTCGATAGACTTGCACAGGGACGCATCTGGTCAGGGAGACAAGCGAAAGAAAATGGACTCGTAGACGAGTTAGGCGGTTTAAGCCTCGCGCTCGCCATCGCACGAGAACGCGCAGGATTGGAAAAAAAATCGATTGAGATCGTCGAGTTTCCTAAAAAGACATGGTTGTCACAACTCTTCAACAATATCAGGTTTCCACTCACACCGCTACTTCGCGGTAACTCTGAAAACAAAAGCAGGGAAAACGAGCGTGTGGGAACGGAATCTCGCTTACAGTTCATTGCACGGTATAGTGGCTTGAGCACCACTGCAAGACTCCTAAACGCAATCAGAAAACATAGGCTCTTTCTTCTCATGCCTTATCATATAAGTGTAGGGAATTAGCAATACAGTAAAGTCGCGAAAATTGATGCCTCGGAGTTGAATTAAAATGCTATTCGCCAAGAACTACACAACACAGCGGCGTAAAATGGTGCAAAACCAAATCAAAGCGCGTGGCATCAACAACCCTGAAGTGCTTGCTGTTATGCGGAAGGTAGAGCGACATCTGTTCGTAAAACCCGAACACCTCAATGTGGCGTATCAGGATGGCGCACTACCGATCGATTGCGACCAAACAATCTCGCAACCGTATATCGTTGCCCTGATGACAGACTTGCTGGAACTCACCCCAACTTCAAAAGTTCTTGAGATTGGAACAGGCTGCGGTTATCAAACAGCGATATTAGCAGAACTTGCGAGGGAGGTCTATTCTATTGAGATTATATCGGGGCTTGCTAAAAGCGCGAAAGCACGGTTGGAGGCACTCAATTATCAAAACATTCATTTCAAGAAGGGGAACGGATATTACGGCTGGCAAGAACACGCGCCTTATGATGCCATGCTCATCGCTGCCGCACCTGTGGACGTACCCGAACGGCTCATTCAGCAACTGGAACCGGGGGGCAGGATGGTGATTCCCGTCGGTAGTTCTGACCAAAACCTCCTTTTAATCCGGAAAGGACTCCAAACTGATGAGAATTCAGCACCATCTCTCGAAATCACCGAGATTATCCCAGTTCGTTTTGTCCCTATGACAGGTGAGCTGAATTAAATCCCATAAGCGTCAATGTAGGGGTTTTCTCAGTATTTTATAGGAGCGTCTCTATAGAGGTTTCCGTCCCTACGGGGCTTTCTCACTGTTTGGCATATATTTCTTGCAGAAAAACCCAAGAAAATAAACGCTACGGGACTCAAAAGAGGATAGTGAATCCACAAGGTTTATATTTCAGCACCAGTGTGCTTGAAAACCGCATCCACTAAATCTGGGGATCAAGGCTGTCCTTTTTTTACATTGACACCTATGGTGAGATGAATTAAATCCTCTACAAAGAATCGTAAAAAATATATATTATTACAAAGGAAGAATAGATTTGAAACGCATATCCCATCTAATTCTACTCGTCGTGATGCTTTCACCGACTGCCGCTTTCGCTATGTTTAACGATATTGGTGTCGGAGCGAGACCGCTCGGTTTAGGTGGTGCATTCGTCGCGCTCGCCGATGATAGCAACGCGGCGAATTACAACGCCGCAGGGTTAGGTTATATCAGTGAGATCCATCTCGGTGTTACACACGCGCAACGCTTTAACGGACTCATCACCTACAATAATATCAGCGGAGTTATCCCCTTCGGGAGAGCAGGTTCGATCGGAGCAAGCCTTGGTGTTTTGGGAGAAGATTCCGAAATCTATCGTGAACAGACGGTGCGCGTCTCCTACGGAAACGCCCTCTTCAAGCAATTGGCGATCGGGGCAAATCTGAAACTTTTCGGGACCTCTTTTGACGAAACGAACGAATTTGTCGTCGAGAATCCATATTTCGTTCAAACTTCCAGCTCAGCGGTTTCGCTTGATATAGGCGTTATTGCGAAGCCGTTCCAAAGTCTGAGTCTCGGTGCATCGGTAGAGAATTTGCTTCCCGCAGATATGAGCATCTCTGATGCCAATACCGATTCGGTGCCACTGAACATCCGGGCAGGTTTAGCGTACAGACTCGAATCTATTGCGGCGATGAGTGCGCAGGGTGCAGCAGTCAGCACCTTGCTGAAAGGCAGTCTGGTGACCCTTGAGGTTGCATCACGCAATAGTGAAATCTACATCCGCACAGGAGCAGAAGTCTGGTTGAATAAATCCATTGCTGTTCGTGGTGGTTATGGCATAAAAAACGGTAGCAACTCTGCTACAACCCTCAACTTTGGCGGTAGTGTCAAACTCCCCATTAGTAGTACCAAACTCCAGCTTGACTACGGACTTCAGCTACTGAGTGGAAACTTTCAAGACAATACAACACAGCGGTTCTCCCTCAATCTGCTATTCTAAGGAAAGGTCTCGCCTAATGAAAAACATAGTCGTTGCTTTGATAATTATCGGTAGTTTGCTCATCGCCAACAACAACTATGGCGCGGTTACCTCTGTTGGAGAGATCAACGTCGTCGGTCAAACGAGAGGCGTTGTTCCTGCCAGCTCAACGGTGCCACTGATCGTGACACTTGTAATTGATCGGTCGTTGGCAGAGCCGGGAGAAGAAATTAAAACGATTGAGATCGCAATGCCATCGGGATTCCTGACCCAATCATCCTACTTCAAAGGCATCTTGCGGGACCGCAATGAAATCCCAGCAAGACCCGTCGTCTCCGGAGGAAATGTCCTGCGCGTTGAACTGGCAGATGCCATCGTCGACTTCCAGAATTCAATCTATGAAATCACTTTTGAGTGCCAGACACCGGGCACGATTATCTTAGAAGCAGTGTTCAGAGCACGCTTACGTAATCGTGACGATGCACCTATTGGTGAATTTATCCGCCCTGGACAGGCAGATGGAAAGCTCAACAACGATGACTTTACTTTGCAAGTAATCCCAAATGTACCGCCGGATCTAGTTATAGGCTTTACCGCCGAAGCCGATGAAACTGGAGAGAACGATGTGACGCTCCGTTGGCAGAAGTCGGAAGATCCGGATGTCAACGGCTATCTCATCTACAGAAATAATGAAAACAGTGTTACTGAGGACGATACTATTAATGTCGAAAACCGCTCCTCAACCACATTTCGTGATGTAAACGTTCCGCCGGGAAGCTACACTTATCAGATTGTCGCTTACAAGACGATTTTCTTGCAATCGGAACGCTCACCTAAACAAACAGTCGTGGTATCACCAGACACCGCTGCACCGGAACCACCGACAATGCTCAGCCTCACCCCTTCAAGTGATGGCATCGAAATTTTGTGGAAGCCGAGCATCAGTCGTGATGTAACAACGTACCGAATCACCGAAGGACTTACCACACTTACTGAAATTGAAATCAATGAGTTAAAAACGGAATATAAATTTATTGACAACCGCCCACTCCCGACAGGCAGCTTTACGTATGCCATCATTGCTATTGACGAGGCGGGTAACGAATCCATCCCCTTAGAAAAAAGGCTTCGTATTCTTGATGAACCTTATCCAAACCCCTTTACACCGCTCTCTCCAGACGAGGATTTCAATCAAGTTGTCTTCCCCGCTCGCGCGCTTGAAGAGGCTTCGGGTGAATTCACAGTCCTCATCTTTGACATTGACGGAATGCTTGTCAGGCACTTAACCGCATCACCGGGTGAAACGGAATTGATTTGGGATGGACGCAATGAAGCGGGTGAAATTGTGGAAAGTGGTGTTTATGTCTATCAACTTCAAGTTGGAGAAAGTTTTAAGACGGGTACTTTAATAGCTGCTAAGTAGTAGATTGACTTTGTAGCCGGATGGAACAACTAAATTTTTTCTGGACGCGAACACTGCTGTTGTGAAAGCAGCCGCACTTTGGATGATCGAAAAAACTATTTGACTTAATTTTCTATTCAAGGTTATATTATAAGTTTAATAGCAAACCCTTGGTTGGCTAAGCTGCATCAAACTTTATAATAGCAAACTCTTGGTCCGCAAACTGACCTAAAAAAGAGCTCGCTCTTGGCAGAACATCTTTATGAAAAAAGGAGATATAACAACAATGAACAGACTTGCGTCACGCCCACGATTGGGGACAACGCTACTTGCGATGGTCGGCATCTTGGCAATCGTTTTACCGGTGGCAGGAAATTGGAGTATTTTACAGGAACGCGATCCAGAGGTTAGGGATTACATGTCCATTGCTTTCACAAGCAAGAATGTCGGCTGGGTAGTCGGTGCTGCATCGTTTGAAGATTTTGAAAATCCTGGCTTTATCGGTTATACCATGGATGGCGGAAAGACGTGGCAAAAATCGGAAATTAAAATCGCCAATGATTTAGCCGAAGTCTATTTCTTGGATGCTGAACACGGGTGGGCAGTCGGTGCAAACGGCACAATCGCCACCACCGCTAACGGTAGAGACTGGGAGTTACAAACAAGCAAAGTCGGTAACGGACTCAAGGGCATCTACTTTGTTAACAAAGAGGTCGGGTACGCCGTTGGAGAGAGTGACACCATTCTTTCTACAAAAAATGGTGGAAATACATGGAAAGTACTCCAAGGTGGTCAACTCGGTGCCGTTGGTGATGACGACGCGAATATGTACAGCGCAATTCAATTTCTTGACGAAGAAACCGGATGGATTGCCGGTGTCCGCGTTAGCCCCACGACACAAAGCCAATTTGCCTTGATTCAGAAAACAACGGATGGTGGACAGAACTGGGTCACACAAGCAACTGGTAAGGAAGATATTCTTGAAGATATCTTTTTCCTTGATGCATCAATGGGATGGGCAGTCGGTGAAAACGGCGTAATTCTTCACACCAATGATGGCGGCGAGACATGGAAAGAGCAAGCCAGTGGCACGCAAGAAACACTACGCAGCGTCGGATTCGCAGATGAGAAGAACGGATGGGCAGTCGGTGGTGACTTTGGCGTTGGTGCCATTCTACACACCAGCGATGGCGGTAAAACTTGGGAACTCAAAGATTCCAAGGAAAAAATAGTCAAAGTTTTTGTGCTTGATGGACAAAATGTGTGGGTAGCCAGTTCCACTGGTGCTATCATGCAGGCACAATAGAACGAAGGGACAAGGGAGTAGTAATTTCCAATACCACTACTCCCTGGGTTTATATTTTCATTAATACTGAGTTGTAGGTTAAAGCAGGACCCCACGCCGCAACCCTGCAACATTTTATGAAATGATTTTGTTGAAGCGGAGGTATAATTTTGGAAATATCCACATTCGCGACGCGGATGAGCCGATTGGGAACAGAGTCCGCATTTGAGGTGCTCGCCAAAGCAAAACAGTTGGAAGCACAAGGCAAAGACATCATCCATCTGGAGATAGGACAGCCGGATTTCCCAACACCGATGAACATCATTGAGGCAGCATATAAAGCAATGAAGGACGGACACACTGGCTACTGTCCATCCGCAGGCGTGCCGGAATTCCGCGAGGTCGTCGCGCAACACATAACAGAAACACGCGGTGTTACCATCCATCCAGATGAAGTCACGGTGACTCCCGGAGCGAAACCGATTATCTTTTTCACGATCTTGGCACTCATTGATGATGGCGACGAAGTCATTTATCCCGAACCCGGTTTCCCTGTCTACGAATCCGTTATCGACTTCATCGGCGGAAAAGCAGTGCCACTGCACCTTCGCGAGGAAGTGGATTTCCGGTTCCGCCTTGAAGATCTTGAGGCGGCAATCTCTGACCGAACGAAACTCCTAATTCTCAACTCACCCCAGAACCCTACAGGCGGCACGCTAACTATTGAAGACCTTGAAGCAATAGCAGAACTCGCACAGAAACACAATTTCTATGTGTTGACAGACGAAGTCTATTCACGTATTCTCTATGAAGGTCAACACCACAGCGTCCTCAGCCTGCCTGGTATGAAGGAACGAACAATTCTGATTGAAGGGCATTCCAAAACCTACGCAATGACCGGATGGCGGTTGGGCTACGGTATCGCTCCGCAAGCAATCGCGGACAAGATTACGCAGTTAACTATTAACTCCAATTCCTGTACCGCCACTTTTACACAACTCGCTGGGATAGAAGCATTGACAGGACAGCAAGCCTCTGTTACAGAAATGGTTTCGGAATTCCAGAAACGACGTGATGCAATTGTGGATGGACTGAACGCGATTGAGGGCATCAGTTGTATCAAACCGCTCGGTGCCTTCTATGTGTTCCCGAATGTTACACAACTGCCGCTTTCGTGTGAAGCCCTCGCTGACTATCTGATGGAGGCGGCAGATGTCGCCCTACTGCCTGGTACCTCTTTCGGCAAATACGGCGATGGTTATCTCCGTCTCTCATACGCCAATTCGTTAGAAAACATCCAAGAGGCATTAAATAGAATGGAAACTGCAATCTCGAAATTGTAGTCCCTTTAATAGCACGTCTTTTGACTGTAAACAGCACCCCATAACGAGTAGATATAAACCTCTAAGTCGCAACCGATTCTACAGGAATCTTTTGTATGCTTCCTACTTTTAACCAAAAAGCTACGGCACGGATCCCCGCAAGCACAACGAACCTAGGACCTGGGTTCGACGTCTTAGGGCTTGCTCTTCAACTCTATAGCACAGTTACGCTCGAACGCTCTGAAACCAATACTGAAGTTATTGTGAGTGGTGTAGATGCGGACAAAATACCGAGTACGCCAGAGCATATAGCATTCCAAGCGGTAGAACTTGTTTTTAATCGAAGTGGGACGGAACGTCCAAAAGGCTTCAAATTGCAGATAGAAAATGGAATACCCGCCATCCGCGGACTCGGTGGTAGTGGAACAGCGATCCTCGGTGGATTGCTAACTGCAAACGCGCTCTGCGACACTCCATTCTCTGACACAGAACTCCTCAATTTTGCGACCGAACTCGAAGGGCACCCAGACAACGTCGCTGCCTCATTGTACGGTGGACTCGTCGTCTCAGCACAAGAGAACGCTCAAGTACATACCGTTCGGTTAGAATGTCCACCCATCCTTTCGATTGTGCTTGCAATTCCCGATTTCCCACTGTCAACAGAACAAGCGCGCGGTGTGTTACCGACATCGGTAGGTTTCGCTGATGCAATCTACAACACAAGCCGAAGTACGCTGCTAATTGCCAGCATCGCCACGAAGCAATTTGAGATGTTACGTGTCGCGATGAAAGACAGGCTGCATCAACCTTACCGGACTTCGTTGATTCCAGGATTTGATGATGTCGCAGAAGCTGCGACCACTGCTGGTGCGCTTAGCGTCGCATTGAGCGGGGCGGGCCCGACCGTTGCAGCCTATTGTTTAGAACATACAGAACAGATCGCTGAAAAAATGAAGGCTGCCTTCAAAAAGAATCAAATCGCATCCGACATTAAAATTTTAAAGCCGGATGCTTGCGGCGCGAGTGTACACGTTGAGGGCAATTGAATAGTCCGTTACACCAGTTATTTAAAATAAAAGATGTCAAATTTTCATGCAGAAAACCTCGCATCAATACTGAATAAATTCGATTGCAACATGGATCAGGGGTTGAGTGCCGAAGCCATTGAGAAAGCGAGAGCACAGTATGGCAAGAATGAATTCGGTACGGAGGAAAATGCTTTTTCCCTTAAGGCGTTGCTGAAACCGCTGCTCACGTGGCGTATTCTCGTTTTGGCACTTACGACAGCCATCCTCATCTTCTCATTCATCACAGATGCGAGTCAGGTTTCCCTTTATACAGTAGGCATTGTCGGCGCAGTTTTGATCATCCACATCGCATGGGCATGTATAAAAGAATATCGAATCCGCAGTCGAGACATTAATGCTAACAAACTTACAGCCCATAACATCAAGGTTATTCGACAAGGGAAATTTGACACATGTACGCCAGAGGACATAGTCCCTGGTGATTTACTCTCCTTCAGTGCAGGTGACTACATACCCGCCGATGCCAGAATCATTGAATCGGAAGGGCTGATGATTGACGAATCCGTGCTCTTTGGTACCGAAGGACCTGTGCAAAAAATAGGCACAGATATTCCAGATAGTAAGGTGCCCCCGCAAAAACAAAAAAATATGGCGTTCGGTGGCACTTATGTTACAGCGGGCCACGGTTTTGCAATTGTTGTGCAGACGGGAAAACAACTGGAAATATGGAAGCAGCGTCGAGATACACCTCCAACGCCTACCACGAACACCCGCGCCGAAAACGAGACGAGAGACTTGCACACTCTTATAAAGATCGTAGGTATAACTGTGGCATGCGTAACCCTTGCGATCACATGGTGGTTTGAATATCAGAATCAAGCTACCGATTGGCAATCCCTATTCTATCTCGGCATGTTATTTATTATCGCATCCACTCCACAAAATCCGAGTGGACTCCTTCAATTTTTCTTTTCTAAGCACTCTCAAAAATTGCTGAAAAAAGGGATTGTAATACGAAATTCACGCAGCCTCGAAAAATTGAGTCGCATCACCACACTTCTCGCGAATGAAGATGGACTCTCTACCACACGCGATCTGACAATTTCAAGCCTTTTCGTTGATGAACAATTGGTTGACGGTAAAACATGGCAGACGTGGTTGGACTCTCTGACAGACCTCACTCCCGCAAAACGGCAAGAAGCGGTTGCCGCAATGTCGCCGAGCGGAAAAATTCCACAAGGTGCCCCACACTTAGTGTTCACTGCTGGACTTGGTGTCTCTGATGGGCAAGATACGAATGATGGGCTATCCGTTAATGGGCAGATTGCCTCAACAACCTCACCTGACGATGTGGTGCTGCCCCCTCAGGCTACCATCCAAGAGAACATGAGAAAACTCGGGTACCAACTCGACAGTGTGAGTACCAAGCTACCTTTGGTGAACACATACCCTTCCACACATAACTATAGGTATCAAATGCAGGTGTTCGAGTCAGCACCAGAAAACTATCTTAACATTATTTTTGGAGATGCCCGAACTGTGCTTGATACTTGTGGCTATGTGCTTATTAATGGCGAAACCGCACCGCTATTAGACGATAGATACGAAATGTATCATGACATCATAGACTATCTACTGAGCACCAAATCCCAAGTCTATGGTGTAGCCTTTCACTCCTCTGATGTCATTCTGAAACCACAAGAGATGGAAGACAATCCAATTTTTTTAGGGTTCATCAGTTTTTCCGTCAGCAATGACGAACACACAAAGGCAGTCCTGAAATCCAGCCTTGATACTGGACTTAAAATTATTCTCGTTACTGAGAACAAAGAGCAAGAAACAGTCGACCTTGCGAAAGACCTTGGGTTAATCCACAACCGAAAAGCAGTGGTATCCAGGGAAGAGCTTGAGGCAGTACCACGTGAACAATTCGACAACGAAACGGCAAAATGGCTCGCTTATTCGGAACCAACTTGGGAACAACGTCGAAATATCGTTCTCAGTTTAAAACGCCAAGGGCACGCTGTCGGGTTTTTGGGCCAAAACAGCAAAGACCTTCGGGCAATGACTGTTGCTGACATAACCCTTGCAAATAGAACCGATGCATTGCACGTCGTTCAAGCCGCTGCTGATGGGTTGATTAATAAGTTTGAAGCGGTGAGAGACGCACTGCTTTATGCTCGCGAGGCATATCATAACGCCGCTGGCTTTTTACGATGGAACTTCTCATGCACGCTCTCTTTGCTCCTCACGCTCACCTTCGGCACCGTGCTACACTACCTCTATAAAATGCCTATGCCGTTGACGTTAATGCAGATAATTTGGATCCAACTTCTCTCGACTTTACTACCATCGTTCGCTATAGGTACGGAAAAGATATTCGCTGACGAAAAACACCACCGTCCGACGCTATTTTCAGGGTCACGCTTCCTTTCAAAGACAACCAGTATAGACATCATTTGCCGGGCAGTGACTATTAGTTTAATGACAATTATTCCGTTCTTATTTATACTGTGGCGTTCGCCTGCTCTGTCCGATACACTTGGTGTTTCAACGCTCATGCAAGATGTTCTTTCCACTGGAAACGCTGAGAATCCAAATACGTCAGTGATAGCGATTGCACGAACGGCGGCGTGTACGACGCTCATCTTCACGCAGTTAATGACCTGCTGGCAAGCCTTGCGGTATCCATGGGAATCGCTCGCCCAAAGAATTTTAGCGAACCCTGGACTCATCGTTATCTCTGTCCTCGTCATAGTGTTTCACCTGACGGCAATTTATGTTGAACCTGTCGCGCAATTCTTAGGAATGGGGTACCTCAAATGGGAATGGCAGTGGACGCTTCTGTTTAGTCTTGCAGTACTCCTGTTACCTCTGAACCTGGCAATAAATTCGCGACCAGACAACGACTAACACTACACCCAAAATCCGTAAGTAGGAATACCAGCGATAATCCCTAAGATCGTCCAGAGACTCCCTACTGTAAACTCTCCCAAGATTAATCCGAGAAAGAAGGGGGCTATTTTGCGATGCCGCACAACACCACCGTATTGCAAAATTAACCACTTGATTAACCAACTCATGAAAAGACAACTCCACGTCACATGCATGCCCCAACTCGTAGAGATTGCAAACCCGGCGGGATGAAAAGGCCACCACACAAACCGCATCCGAAAAAACATCAGCACTGCTGTTATCAAAAAGCCGATGCCCATAAATCCACTTTCCGGTATGAGTGTCGCTTCTGGTGCTTGTAACCACCGCGCAAGCCGCCGATACGGTTCTATCCCGAAAGCACTTAAAGAGGGCCAATAGGCACGGACCTCCATCCCCAGACGATACCCGCGATCAATCAACGCCCAAAACCCTGCTAACGATCCCAAAACAGTTGCAAGCGTTAAAGCAAAAATGATGCGATGCATCGTCATGTTCGTTCGTTCCATGATTTTAAAGCCTTCTAACTGATGCGGCATTGGATGGCTCCGATGGGCACGATTAATAAACCAAAACATAGAGAACATAATGAGGTTGTCTCTTCCCAATCGGCGTGTGCCAACCGTCCGAGTTAGAATTTCATCAGGACCAGAATAGTGCAGATCATGCACAGGTGTACCGAGTTCGGCGCGCATCCGGGTAATTGCAATTGAAATCATATAATAGATAACAAAAAAGACGAACATCACCCACAATTCAGCACCGCCATAGTAGCAAAAAAGCACAAGGAATGCCATCACTGCGATTAGCCCAAGCATTGCCCCGCGATAGGACATCGCTTCTTGCGTTTCGCGCCCTGAAGCACTGATGACAGTATTGTCCTGTTGTGTATTTAGGCCCACAACGGTTCTCGCTACATGCAATAGATGTCTGCGACTCGCCCAAATCGCCAAAACGCATAGTGCGAGGTAACCACCCGCGGCTTGCTCATTCATGTATGGAAAGCGGGGTAGGCTACGCAACCCAAGCGCAGCACCGAGAACACGCATAAACCGCCAATACCAAAAGAAAAACCAACACGAAAATGAAAGATCTAACGGAATAAAGAAACCGAGTCCGATTGCAAACGGATAAAGTGAAAACGGGATTCTGCCCATCGCGTTCCACGGGCTCTCTGTAAAGACTTGGAAACTCCGTATACGTGTCCGAAATTCGGGTAAAACCGGATACAGAAAGTTAAGACCATTCCAGAGTGCAAGCCCGCCAGCAATCCCAAAACCGAGCCACATCAACTTGCTCTGGAAAAGGCGATTCCGCGGGGTCTCTGTCAACTGGAGTGGAAGTTGGATGATCGGATAACTTAACTTCTCATGTTCGATCCACTGTTTACGAACAATTATGTTGATGCAAAGCATGCCAAAAATCAACACAGTAATAAAGGCGGTCCACCAAAGCACAGGTGTCGCCCACCCAAGCAATGCCTCAGCAGTATAAAGGGGAAGCTCGCCTTCATAATAGCCTTGTAAAAGCGATGGATCGCTCACAGTGAGCCATGTCGGTAGAAACTGCACAAACAACTGCTGCCACTCATTTTCGGGGGTAGCAAAGCGGAACGCATGTCCCAGCATCGGCACCAAAATCTCAAGCATATCGTGGCCAGTAACACCCGAAGCGATAGAAAGCATGAGGTAAACAATGATCAACTCACTCTGTACCAACGCGAGTCTCGGTATAAAACGACGCAACAGATAGTTCACACCAATAACCACAAACAGACTGAAAATCACATTGAAAAAGAGGGAGATCGTTACAGGATGACCCGAATACCGAATAACCTCCATCTCAATAACCCAATAACAGTTAATCGGTATTAGAATAACAGCAATAAGAATAGATTTGAGTGTGACACCGTGGGCAGGAATTTGTGATGATGCAAACGAAGGGGAAGTTTCAACTTCCATACAAAATATAACTCCGATGAACGCGAGAAGATTTTCGATCTATTTTGAGAATGAATCAGGAGAAGTACTCTGATTCTTGAGTTTACGTCCTAAAACATATAGACGCATATTTCCACATCAATTTATCACAATCGCCATAACATGTCAACTTTATTAACAAAACCGCCCGATCCAGAGATCGTCTTGAAATCAATGAAGACTTAAAGTTAAGGCAGAAAAATAGACTTTTCTTTATAACGTTCCCATGTTATAATAGATATTGCAGTATAGCCTGAGCAGGCTTACAACAACTCAGGATGCGAACATGAAGCCATTCCGTTATATTAAAAATCGAATTGAAAGATTTTTTTACAAAATTTACCAGCGGCGTTTAGAATCCGAAGCCAACACGTGGCAGATCCCCCGCCATATTGGCGTAATTTTAGACGGAAACCGCCGTTACGCTAAAGCCAGTGGACTTGACAACGTTATTAAGGGGCACCACGAAGGGGCAGATAAACTCGAAGAGGTGCTTCATTGGTGCGATGAACTTGGCGTTGAAATTTTCTCAATCTGGATTTTCTCGCTTGACAATTTCAAGCGCGCAGCGCATGAAGTCGAAGGAATCCTTGGACTTATTGAAGGAAAGATGCGGGAACTCGTCACAATTGAGGGACTGCACGCCAACCAGATTAAGGTACGCGCAATGGGGCAGATAGAACTACTACCGCCGAGTCTTCAAGAAGCGATTCGGGAAGCAGAAGAAGCGACGCGAAATTACGATAAGTTTATCTTAAACGTGGCTGTTGCTTATGGAGGACGAGAGGAAATTATTGAAGCATTCCGAGGACACCTAAAAGCTGAAAGTGAGAGTGGGAAACCTATTCATCAAATTGCAGATGAACTCACAGTGGACAAGATTACACCGTATCTATACACTTCAGATCTCCCAGACCCCGAACTAATCATTCGCACCAGTGGGGAGGTTCGATTATCAGGATTTCTCCTCTGGCAGAGCGTTTATTCAGAATTCTATTTCTGTGATACATACTGGCCCTCGTTTCGGAAGATCGACTTTCTGCGTGCCTTGCGTGCTTATAGCCAACGCAAACGCCGATTTGGAAAATAAAATATACAGCGTAAACACTTCTTGGCACCAATCACTATCCTTGAAAATTGCTTATATTTTTTGTTCTAATTCCGTAGCTACATAGGTAAAAGGAGCAGATGCATGCGATTTGGGATCTGTACGAGTTTAGAAAACGTTAATCGGCTTGCAGAAGTTGGATATGATTATATCGAATTAGGGGTTCGTCCGGCGTTGATGCCCGAAGCAGACGAAGCCGAATTTCAGAAAATTCGCCAGCAAGCAACACAAGCACCGTTAAAGGCGGAGTCGTATTCCGGATTCATTCCGGGCGACTTGCGTGTTGTAGGCGACACTGTGGATCTTCCGCGCTTGTCTCGTTATGTAGAAAACGCGTGCCGTAGAGGCAGCGAAATTGGTGGTCAGGTTATTGTCTACGGCAGCAGCGGTTCCCGGAGTATAGAGGAAGGCTATTCGCGCGAACGCGCATTAGCACAAATCGCTGAATTCCTTGATATGGCGGCAGATCACGCCGAAGCACACAACATGACGATTGTCATTGAACCGATCTGCTGGCGAGAGGGAAATATCCTCCGAACCGTTGCGGATGGTGTCGCTATGGCAAAACGCGTGAATCGCCGCGGTATCAAGGCGTTGGCGGATCTTTACCATATCTGGCAGGAAGAAGAACCGATGCAGAACATTATTGACGCTGCTGAGTGGCTCGAACATGTCCACATAGCGGAACCCGTCAAACGCTCCTATCCGGGAAACGACGATTTTGATTTCACTGATTTCTTTTCGGCATTACAAAAAGCAGGCTACGACGGCCGCGTCTCGTGTGAGTGCAAGTTTGACAATTTTGACGAAGATATTGAGGTAGCTTTGAAGACCATGAAGACTTACGTCTGACAGATTCTTGGAGGTGTTGTTTATCCTTACACGCGAACAAGGCAGAGTCATCCGAGCACGAACAGGATTTTATGACGTGCAGCACGGTGATATTGTCCTGCGTTGCACGCTCCGCGGCACACTCAAACGGCGACACCGCTCAGCAACTGGACGTAGATTATACGCGGACCCAGTTGCCGTCGGCGATCAAGTTATTTTCACGCAGCTTGACGCTGAAGAAGGAGTGGTAGAGGACATTCTGCCTCGCGAGACGAAATTCTCGCGACAATACGCAGGGAAACAGGGCGACATTGAACAAGTTATCGTCGCCAACGCACATCAAATCGTAGCCGTTGTCGCGACACTAATGCCGCCACTTAATTTTAGAACGTTGGACAGGTTTCTGATCTTAGCTGAGGCAGGGGACATGGAGGCTGTGATATGCGTGAATAAGATGGATTTGGTGGACGCATCCCAACGCGATGAACTCATCAAGACCTTTACCAATTATGAGAAACTCGGCTATCAAATTCTCTATACGAGTATCCACATACCTGAAAGTTTGGACACGCTTCAGCACATCTTAAGAGATAAATTCAGCGTTATCATTGGTGCGTCGGGGGTTGGGAAATCCAGTCTACTGAACGCACTCCAACCGGACTTAGGTTTGCGAACGGGTGAAGTGGCTATCAGAACCCAAAAAGGCAGACATACAACAACACTCGTCGAACTCTTCTCATTAGATTTTGGTGGCGAGGTTGCGGATACTCCCGGTATCCGAGAAGTTGGACTGTGGGGCGTGGATACTGAGAACTTAGAACACTATTTCCCTGAGATGGAGCCTCACCTCGGTCAGTGTAAATACAGCGATTGTGCTCATGTCGCAGAACCTGATTGTGCTATCCAAGACGCTGTTGAATCCGGTGAGATACATGCGGAACGGTATCGGAGCTACGTTGTGTTGCGAACAGGGGATACTGCGGAAATCTAATACGGTTCGCGCTACAAACCCGTGAAATGCTCACGCGCGTACGCCAACCGCTCAGGGACACCTATATCAATCCAGTCCGCATCCGTTTGCAACGTATAGAGATTAGAAACGGACGGAAAAACGTCTCGTTCCATAGAGAAAATTTCCTGCCCGTTCGGAAATGCGTCAGCAATGCTTTGATTGAAAAGATAGACCCCACTGTTGACATACCCAGCACGCCAGGTAGGCTGTTTCTCACGAAACGCCTGAATCTTTCCATCACCGTCCGAGACGATTTCACCATAAGGACGGATGTCTGCAACATGCACACTCAAAAGCACTCCCGCCATTCCCTCGTGAAAGCGATCTAACAACCCCCGCAGCGAAAAGTCCGCGATCAGAATATCACCATTTAAAACAAAAAAGGGCGATGTCCCAATCTGTTTCATCGCGTTTTGAATCGCGCCGCCAGTACCGAGTCTTTTCTCCTCTTTGGCATAACGGATGCACATTCCGGCGTAATTGTCACCCACCTGCTCATAAAGCACATCGTGTAGGTGCCCAGACGCGAGGACGACCTTGGTAACGCCTACCTCCATCAACAATCGGATCTGCCACTCCAGCACCGTTTTCCCGGCGATCTCCAACAAAACCTTAGGCACCGTTTTTGCTGCCTCACCGAGTCGTGTCGCAAGACCGCCACACAGAATGATGGCTTCCATTTTTTTAATTTACCTTGCGGAGGAGCAGCGTGGGTTCTGTCTTTGGTGTTCTTTTCTCAAATCTGAAGAAATACCCAAGCAAAAACCCCTCCATTACATTACGGGCTATATGCCTTTTCATAATGCCTTGAGAGAAGCTTTGTTAAACCAAGACCTCTTGACTAACAGCCATTCTTCTGACAACTGACAACCGATTTACACCGACCTATGTCCTGCGAAGCCGCGAGGATTTTCATAAGCATCTATCCACAAATCACACCACTCTTGGTGTTCGGATAGGACACTTTCAGGATTTTCGCGGCTACGCACAATGAAATCAGGATGCGCTGTCCGCCCGGTGTGATGTCCTGTTGTCTGATAGCGCAAATCCAATGACCAACGGCACCGGTCAGACGTGTTCGGTTCCGAACGATGTGGTGTAAAACGACTTAATATGATGACATCGCCGCGGTAACATTCCAGCATGAGCGGTTCGACTTCCGGCATTAACTCCGGCTTGATCATTGTGCCACCCTCTTTCTGATGGATCAGATACCCTATATCTTCAGTAATACCGGGCAATGCCTGGAGGCACCCCATCTCTACTGTGCTATCACCCAACGGAAGCCAACACGTGATGATAATGGAATCTTCAGCCTCCGGCATCATAACACCAGCATCCTGATGCCACGGGACACCGCCTGCCCAACTCGCGTTCCCATCTATAACGGGCGGTTTCGCACGCAGATGCTGTATCGGATTACAGGTAATCTCCGGTCCAACGATTCCTTCAACAACATCTAAAAGGTTATCGTTCTTCAGGAATTCAAAGATGGCTTTGCCGCGGTAGTGCATAATATCCAATCCGCCTGCCATGTCGCCGGACTGTGCAAGTAACATTCCGAACCGCTTGTCGAAAGGTTCATCTTCATACAGGTTCTCGATTTTACCTTCCTGTTTTAAGGCAAGGGCGCGTTCCGAAATCCAATCCGAAATTTCGTCAATTACGGGCTGTAGATCCGCGTCAGTCAAAGCATTTTTGACGATTAGGACACCCTGTGTCGCAAAGGTTTCACACTGCTCTTGCGTGAGTTTCATAAGGAACATCTCCGTTTTCGTAAGGCTTGCAAGCTAAACTTGTCTCTGTTTTACATTATCTTCTATAAAAAGTTGTGCATATATGATAGCATAAGAAGGAAAATCTAACAAGGAGCACTTGGAATGAAAGGTAAACAGATTGTGATGCCAGCGAAGCGATCAGCAACGCTGGAAGATTTTGAACTTGATGAGACACTCACACCGAACCAAATTCTACTGAAAACGCACTATAGTCTGATTAGTCCCGGCACCGAAGGCGCAGGGTATACCGGACTTGAAAGCGGCACACGATTTCCGCACGGTTCAGGCTATACGGCGATCGGTGAAGTTTTGAAAGTCGGTGAAAACGTAACGAAATGTGCTGTTGGGGATCTCGCTTTCTGTTATAGTCCGCACGCCTCGATCGCTAAAACTGAGGCAGTGCTTTTGGCATTCAAACCGCCTTTAGATATAGACGAGAAACTGGTTCCTTTCGTCCGAATGGCGACGGTCGCGATGACATCTCTGCGGGTATCGTCTGCCGAATTCGGGGACACTGTCGCCATTATCGGCTTAGGGTTGGTAGGGAACTCCGCATCGCAGCTTTTCAATTTGGCTGGCATGAAAGTTATCAGCATTGAACGTGTACCGCGTCGGCTCGAAATCGCTCGGCAGTGCGGTATCCAGCATCTGATTAATCCTGACGAAGAAGATGCGCTGGAACGCGTTATGGCACTAACAGGCGGCGAAAAAGCAGCAGTTACCGTCGAAGCGATTGGAAATCCACGGCTCGTCGAAACCGCCTACCAATTGACTGGCAGAAAAGGTGAAGTTATCTTACTCGGTTCGCCACGAGGTGAATATGTTACGGATGCAACGGCGATCTTGAACTATAGCCACAGTATCGGTTTAGGCGCTATTACACTCAAAAGTGCACATGAATGGGTCTATCCGACGATGCACTCTGGCGAATCGAAGCACTCGCTTGAACGCAACTCGCGCTTGGTGTATTCATTGGTGTGTGAAGGTAAGTTTAAAGTAGAAGAATTGTTGACCCACGTCATCAATCCAGAAGAAGCACAGTCCGCTTACGATGGATTGACAGATCGGAAGGATGAATATTTAGGCGTAATTATGGACTGGACGTAGTGTTTCAGTAAGCAGGATTATTGAAACACTACTAACATCCGCATAACGCGCCTGCTCGGAAATGTCCGCATGTAGTAAAATCGAAAAATAAGTTGACATTTCAGAGAGTTGCAGCTCTGTCTGATCCAGCTGGCGAGGTTTGATGAAGATTAAGAATTTATTCCGTGATGTACGATGTTAATTGTCTGAACCAGGATTTACAGGATTCAGGGATTTTCAGGATTATAATTGCCACCCGTTTGTGCACATAGCACTCCGCTGGAGTGCAAGAAGTTGTGGACCCCGGTTTCTATAGATATATCACCCCGCTGGGGTGGGGAAAATACCTAAACCCCTCGTTGGAACATTCAGAGTTTGTTAGTAGCAACTTGGGTTATAGTAAAATCCGAAAATATGTGGACAGTTAATCAGTGAAAGAACCCTGACCGCCGCTGGCGAGGGTGTTTCTTCTGGTATCCTCGCCCTCCCGCAATGTCTAAGTAATTGTAGATTTTACTATATCTGTCTTGCTTTGTCCGCTCGTATTCCATGATTTTCGCCCACCACTAACTTCAGCGGTGAAGGACTCTCAGAGCCTACACCACTTTCCTTTCGGGATTTTATCAGAAGCACTTCCTTATCCCTTTTCATTCTCCATTGGGTTTCGTTGTTTCAACACGGGTACCCTTATTGATGGAACCACCCAGTTCTCCGATAGCGCAACACTCCGATTCCTGACTCCCTTTTCTGTAGGAGCGATCTCCTGATCGCGATACTCAATACTCTCCCTTATTAACGAAAACTCTGAAAATCTTTCCACAATTTCAAGCAATTTTGCAAACTTTTAGATAAAAATTCAGATTTTTTCTTTTTTTATGACAATTCTGTACGATTTTGCACGTTTTTGCCCAAAAAAAGGAGTCTTTAAGGAGTACAACAATGTGTGTTTGACTTAAGCACAAAAGTTGAGTTGAACGGAATATGAAATATCAGAGATATTTGATCCAAAAATCTTAAGATTTTTCAGATGTTGAAAAACACATTTTTTTCAACACAAAGTGACCGTTCTTGAACACTTTCGGGCAGGAAAACCCGTGGAAAATCCAAGGGCGTGGATGGTACAAATTGCCAAAAATAGATGCGTTGACTTTCATCGTCAACAGCGACGAGATAGAGTCAGAGACTCAGATTTGGCAGCTTTTATCAGTTCTGCGGCTTTTGGTGGCGGTGTCAGTATCGCCGATGATCAGCATCAGGCAGTTGTTGTGAAAGAGATTCACAATGTGATTGCGAAGATGAAGTCCATTTATAGCGATGTGGGAAAATTGTATATCAAGGGGCACACCACCCGTGAGATTTCGGAGTTGTTAGAAATTCCAGAAGGGACGGTGAAATCTCGGTTTCGGAAGTTTCGGCAGTTGATACGCGAGTATCTGGAGAAGGATACACTCACGGAAAAGAAGGAGTCATAATTGCGATTTTCGTACAGCGTAAATACCGAAGGAAAGGCATCTATTATTTTTGTGATGGACGCAAAATCCTTCTCGCGCGTCCTCTGTCTTGCACGGAGGGTTCTGTTGCGGGCTACTTTTGTTGCAGTGGGATGTCCTCACTGCTCGGTCCCCTGTTTCGCGCACGGTGCGCGATAACCGGGGTGACAGATAAAACAGGTCAAGATTTATATGCTTGACATTTTTCGTAACTGTTGATATTTTACAAACGCCCCTTGCGGGGAAAGGAAGATTCTGATGATTCACGTTTTTTATAGAAACCGAAACACAATCGGACAGTTCATGGTTGCGCTAATACTCTTGGGCACGTTCGGATTCTTGTTTACCTATGATGGGTTTGTCTCAAAGTCTGCGGCGACGAGTTGCTGTGGTGGTGGCGAGGCAGCGGTAACCTCCTTCACAGCGGACAGCAGCGGCGACTATGGTAGTGATATTCTGATGGATGCTGCCGCCGGTGGTTGCTGCGGCGGAGAAAATAAGGTTATCCCTTCAAGCAGCAATAACGGTGATGATGATCCGTGTGATTGTCTGTTTGAACCGGGCTCGTCTGAAGATCGTGAGTGTGGTAGTTGTGATTATGACGATGAGTGTGGAGGACCCGCGACTGGTTGTGATACGGGGTGTAGCTGTAGTCACCCTTGTTGTTACGATGGCCAAAAATGTAAAGGTAGTTTATGCGAGGGCAAGGGATGTAACTAGTGGATTATCCAGTCTAAAATTGGCGTTTTTTATGGTACGTCGGAATTCGGAAATCCCTCCTACAGAAGAATAAACACATCTAATTTTAAGGTGGACAGTCCACATAGTGGGTTGTCCATCCTAAAATTATGGGTAATGTTGTGTTTTCGCAGGAGCAGTTCCAAATCACGCCTACAAGATGAAGGTAGACATAACACTAATAAGTGCCTGCCATTGTCGAGCCAGGAGTATTTATTTTCCAAAACGGAAGTTTGACATGCAGCATCAACACCTACATATTCCAACACAAGGTATTGATATAAACACCGATGTGACCACATGGGCACTTCCAGAAGGAGCTATCGCTCGGTTAGGACGGGGGGCATGCTGCCAGTTCGCAATTTCTCCAGATAGGAGGTATTTGGCCGTCGGGACCCCCATTGGTGTGTGGTGGTATGAGTTGTCAACCTTATCCGCTGTCGCATTATGGGAGACAGAACGGGGAGCAATTTCCACGGTTGACTTCTCTCCAAATGGCAAACGACTTGTCACCGGTAACTTGGATGGAACCATCAAAATATGGGACGTTCGACTTGGTGTGTGTATTACCAAGATTCAACGTCAGGCACGACAATACGAAAATGGGGCACTAGTAGTCTGTCACAATTATCTTGATAGTTGATCTAAAATCTGGTATCCTTAGG